>NZ_CAURPW010000005.1 GCF_963526985.1 uncultured Campylobacter sp. | reverse complement strand
TGCTGGTGTAGCTCAGTTGGTAGAGCTACTGCCTTGTAAGCAGTGGGTCGGCGGTTCAAGTCCGTTCACCAGCTCCATTTCATAACAGTGTTTGACCAGAAATACCATTAAGCATTTATAATTTAAAATTAATTAGGGTGAGATACTCAAGCGGCCAACGAGGGCAGACTGTAAATCTGCTGACTATGTCTTCCGTGGTTCGAATCCACGTCTCACCACCATGCTATATGCGGGAGTAGCTCAGTTGGCTAGAGCATCAGCCTTCCAAGCTGAGGGTCGCGGGTTCGAGCCCCGTTTCCCGCTCCAGAATTTTGGAAATGAAACTGGGAGCTGTAAAATGATAAAAGTCTCTATAAATTTTTATACATTTGCTGTAGCTCTATTTTTAATTTCCTTTTAGTTGTTTATGTTTTTATATTATCTCTTATGCCAAGCGATATTACGCTCATATGGCTCAGAGGTAGAGCACTTCCTTGGTAAGGAAGAGGTCGCGGGTTCAAGTCCCGCTATGAGCTCCATGGTTTTTGAGAAATTAGACATAAATTTGAGTTAAAAACAAATCATTACGGAGGAAGAGATGGCAAAAGAAAAATTTTCACGTAACAAGCCACACGTAAACATTGGTACTATCGGTCACGTTGACCATGGTAAAACAACATTGACAGCTGCGATTTCCGCTGTTCTTTCAAGAAAAGGTCTTGCAGAGCTAAAAGACTATGATAATATCGATAACGCTCCTGAAGAAAAAGAGCGCGGCATTACCATTGCTACTTCTCATATCGAGTATGAAACTGAAAATCGCCACTATGCGCATGTTGACTGCCCTGGTCACGCCGACTATGTTAAAAATATGATTACAGGTGCAGCACAAATGGACGGTGCGATTCTAGTCGTATCTGCTGCTGACGGTCCGATGCCTCAAACCAGAGAGCACATTCTACTATCTCGACAAGTAGGCGTTCCTTATATCGTCGTATTTATGAATAAGGCTGATATGGTTGACGATACGGAGCTTCTTGAGCTGGTTGAGATGGAAATTCGTGAGCTTCTAAATGAGTACGACTTCCCTGGTGACGATACCCCAATCGTAGCAGGCTCGGCTCTACAAGCTCTTAATGAGGCTAAAGCTGGAACAGACGGCGAATGGTCTGCAAAGGTTCTTGAGCTTATGGCTAGAGTTGATGAGTATATTCCAACTCCAGTACGCGCAACAGATAAAGATTTCTTGATGCCTATCGAGGACGTTTTCTCTATTTCCGGTCGCGGTACGGTTGTTACCGGTAGAATTGAAAAAGGTGTGGTAAAAGTAGGCGATACCATCGAAATCGTAGGTATTAGACCAACTCAAACTACTACAGTTACCGGCGTCGAGATGTTTAGAAAAGAGATGGATCAAGGTGAAGCAGGCGACAACGTAGGCGTTCTTCTAAGAGGTACAAAAAAAGAAGATGTTGAGCGCGGTATGGTTCTTTGCAAACCTAAATCAATTACTCCTCACACTAAATTTGAGGGCGAAGTTTATATTTTAACAAAAGAAGAAGGCGGACGTCATACCCCATTCTTTAACAACTATAGACCGCAGTTCTATGTAAGAACGACTGACGTTACAGGTTCTATCACTCTTCCAGAAGGAACAGAAATGGTTATGCCTGGTGACAACCTAAAGATAACTGTTGAGCTTATTGCGCCAGTTGCTCTTGAAGAGGGAACTCGCTTCGCGATTCGTGAAGGCGGTAGAACAGTCGGCTCAGGCGTTGTTTCTAAGATTCTAGCATAATTTAATTTTATATTTTGGCGGAGTTTTTCTCCGCTTTTTTGAAGGGAATTTATGGCAAAAGGTAACAGAATAAAAGTTGGTCTTAAATGTTCTGAATCAGGTGATATAAATTATACTACGGTAAAAAACAGTAAAACAACAACTGAAAAATTGGAACTAAAAAAATATTGTCCAAGACTAAAAAAACATACCATTCATAAAGAAGTAAAATTAAAGAGCTAAGGCTTTTAGGGCAATAGCTCCAACGGTAGAGCGCTGGATTCCAAATCCAATGGTTGGGGGTTCGAATCCCTCTTGCCCTGCCATCAAAAGGTTAAAAATGGAAAAAATAATAAGCTATATTAAGCTTTCTTGTGCGGAGATTGAAAAGGTAATTTTTCCACTCAAAGAGCAAATCAGGAATGCTTTTATAACGGTTTTTGCTGTAGTAGCTATTGTCTCACTTTTTTTAGCTCTTGTTGACGTCATTATGTCTTTTTCTGTTTCAAAGCTTATTTAAGGTTGAATGTATGGCACATAAATGGTATGCAATTCAAACTTATGCCGGTAGCGAAATGAGCGTAAAAAGAGCTATTGAAAATTTGGTTAGAGATAATCACATTGAAGAACAACTAAAAGAAATTATAGTTCCTACTGAAGACGTAATAGAAATAAAAAATGGTAAGAAAAAAATAAATGAGAGAAGTCTTTATCCTGGATATGCTTTTGCGTATCTTGATTTAGATACTGCTCTTTGGCATAAGATACAATCTCTTCCTAAAGTAGGTAGATTTATAGGTGAGGCTAAAAAGCCTACGCCTTTGAGCGAAAAAGACATTAATTTAATTCTGGAAAAGGTTCAAAAACGTGCTGCTCCTAAGCCAAAGATTTTTTTTGATAATGGTGAAAATGTTCGTATTACCGAGGGACCTTTCGCAAATTTTACCGGAATAGTAGAAGAGTACGATATGATACACGGCAAGTTAAAGTTGAATGTTTCAATATTTGGTAGAAGTACACCAGTTGAAATTTTGTATTCACAAGTTGAGAAGATAGTATAAGGAGAAGTTTATGGCTAAAAAGGTTGTAGGCGAAATTAAATTACATATTGCTGCTGCAAAAGCAAATCCGAGTCCTCCGGTAGGTCCGGCTCTTGGTCAGCAGGGTGTGAATATTATGGAATTTTGCAAAGCTTTTAATGAAAGAACTAAGGATATGGCCGGATTTAGAGTACCGGTCGTTATTACAGTATATGCAGACAAAAGTTTTACTTTTATCACAAAACAGCCACCTGCAACGGATCTTATCAAAAAAGCTGCAGGCATAGAAAAAGGTTCGGATAATCCGTTAAAAAATAAAGTGGCTAAGCTTACAAAAGCCCAGGTGCTCGAAATTGTTGAGAAAAAAATTGCCGATTTAAATACTAAAGATAGGGAGCAAGCAGCTAAAATTATTGCTGGTTCAGCTCGTTCAATAGGTATTACGGTAGTAGATTAATCCTTTTACCACATAAGGGTTTTGTTGAAGTTAAATTTATGGCACGCGTTAATACCTAATTTAGCGCGTGTATTTTAAACTTAGCAATGTGGAAGCATAAAAATTATAAATGCGGAGAAATCAATGTCAAAAAAAAATACAAAAAGATTTAGTAAGCTGCTTGAAAAAGTTGATGCTACTAAAAATTATTCTTTAGCTGAGGCTATTGATACTATAAAACAATTAAAAAGCGCAAAATTTGACGAAACCGTTGAAATTGCTTTGAAACTTAATGTTGACCCAAGACACGCAGATCAAATGGTTAGAGGCTCGGTTGTACTTCCTGCAGGAACCGGCAAAACTGTTCGCGTAGCTGTTATAGCAAAAGATGCAAAAGCTGACGAAGCAAAAGCTGCCGGCGCCGATATAGTCGGTAGCGATGAACTTGTCGAAGATATCCAAAAAGGAATTATGAATTTTGATGTTCTTATTGCTACTCCAAATTTAATGGGACTAGTCGGTAAAGTAGGACGAATTTTGGGACCAAAAGGTCTTATGCCAAATCCAAAAACAGGCACTGTTACTATGGATGTAGCTCAAGCGGTCAATAACGCAAAAAGCGGTCAAGTTAATTTCCGTGTAGATAAGCAAGGAAATATACATGCCGGTCTCGGTAAAGTTAGCTTTTCAAAAGAGCAACTAAACGATAACATTTCAACCCTTATTAAAGCGGTAAATAGACAAAAACCTGCAGCAGCAAAAGGTAGATACATTAAGAGTGCTGCTTTATCGTTAACTATGAGCCCTTCTGTTCTACTCGAGACTCAAGAGCTTATGGATCTACGCTAATTTTTAGCTAATAAATTTTTATCTTAGATTGGAGATAGCAGAGGCTTTTGCTTAATCGCGCTTTTATGCCGCTCTGCTTGAAATCACTAGTCGGAAAGGAGAAAAACTAGATGACGAGAAATGAAAAATCTGAAATAATCAGTAAACTTGAAGCTGAATTTAAAGAAAATGAAGCGATTATAGTTTGCGATTATCGCGGTCTTAGCACTAAAAAGCTAGAGGCCTTGAGAGATGCGGCTAGGGTTTTAAACGTAAAAGTTCAAATCGTAAAGAATACTCTTGCAAATATTGCTCTTAATAATATCGGAAAATCCGGTATGGTTTTGAAAGATACTAATATCTTTATCTGGGGCGATCAGCTTTCAGCTACTAAAGTTGCGGCTAAATTTGAAGAAACAAATAGCGAACTATTCAAAATTAAGACCGCTCATATTGATGGCGAAGTTGCAAGCGTCGAGAAAGTCAAGGCTCTATCTAAGATGCCTAGCCGTGATGAGTTGCTTGCGATGCTTTTGCAAGTTTGGAATGCGCCTATCCAAAATTTCACTATTGGACTAAATGCGCTTAAAGAGAAAAAAGAAAAATCAGCATAAAAGGATAAGAAATGGCAATTACTAAAGAGGACGTATTAGAATTTATCTCTAATCTTTCAGTATTAGAGCTAAGCGAATTAGTAAAAGAATTTGAAGAGAAATTCGGCGTAAGCGCTGCTCCGGTAATGGTAGCAGGTGGCGCAGCAGCAGGCGGCGCAGCAGACGCAGCTGAGGAGAAAACAGAATTTAACGTTGTTCTAGTTGACGGCGGCGACAAGAAAATCAACGTTATTAAAGTCGTTCGCGCTCTTACCGGCCTTGGTCTTAAAGAGGCTAAAGATGCAGTCGAGCAAACTCCTTCCGTTATTAAAGAAGGCATTAGCAAGGATGAGGCTGAAGCAGCTAAAAAAGAGCTTGAGGAAGCCGGCGCTAAAGTCGAACTTAAATAATTTTACTTATTTTTACAGAGGAGGCATTGCCTCCTTATTTAATTTTTATAAAGATGCCGCAGACGTGCGGTTATTTACTTTCTTTCAACTTATACCAATGAGGTAGAATATGCTAAATAGTTTATACTCAGGAAATCGTCTTAGGGTTGACTTTTCAAATGTCGCCAAAGAGATCGATGTTCCTAACCTACTACAATTACAAAAAAAGAGTTTTGACCAGTTTTTAAACGTAGATAAAAATCAAGGCGAAAGCGGTATAGAAAAAGTTTTCAAATCGATATTTCCTATACATGATCCTCAAAACCGCTTAAGCCTGGAATACGTAAGCTCTGAAATCGGAAAACCAAAATATACGATCAGAGAGTGCATGGAGCGAGGGCTTACCTATTCTGTAAATTTAAAAATGAAAGTAAGGCTGATCGTTCACGAAAGAGATGAAAAAACAGGCGAGAAGATCGGCATAAAAGATATAAAAGAGCAAGAAATTTTCGTTCGCGAAATCCCTTTAATGACGGATAGAATTTCATTTATTATTAACGGTGTCGAACGCGTCGTAGTTAATCAACTTCACAGAAGCCCGGGCGTTATTTTTAAAGAGGAAGAAAGTCCGACTGTCGTAAATAAACTAATTTACACCGCTCAGATTATCCCGGATCGCGGCAGTTGGTTATATTTCGAGTATGATACTAAAGACGTACTATATGTTCGCATAAACAAGCGTAGAAAAGTGCCGGTAACCATATTATTTAGAGCGCTTGGATATAAAAAGCAAGATATTATTAAACTATTTTATCCGATTCAAACTTTAACGATAAAAAATAATAAATTTTTGACCCCGTTTAATCCTGACGACTATCAAGGCAGGGTCGAATACGATATCAAAGACGAAGAAGGTAACGTTTTACACGAGGCCGGCAAAAGACTAACCAAGAAAAAGGCCGATAAGATTATCGCCGACGGCGTCAAATTTGTCGAGTATCCGACTGAAATATTGGTAAATAGATTTTTGGCTCACCCGGTTATCGACAAAAATAGCGGCGAGGTGCTTTACGATACTCTTGCGCAGCTTGACGAAAATAAATTGGTTAAAATTTTAGCCGATCAAGAGAGCATCGAGATAGCAAACGACCTAGCTGCAGGCGTTGATGATGCGATTATAAATTCGTTTATAGCCGATAACGAGACGCTAAAACTGCTACGCCAAACCGAAAACGTCGATGACGAAAACGACCTTGCTGCGATTAGAATTTATAAAGTCATGCGCCCGGGCGAACCGGTAGTTAAAGATGCCGCTCGCGCTTTCGTAAACGATCTGTTCTTTAATCCTGAAAGATACGACTTGACGGGTGTCGGTCGTATGAAAATGAATCACAAGCTAGCACTTGAGGTGCCTGAATACGTAACGGTTTTGACCAATGAAGACATTATAAAAACGGCAAAATATTTGATAAAGGTCAAAAACGGACAAGGGCATATCGACGATCGCGACCACTTAGGCAACCGTCGTATCCGCTCTATCGGCGAGCTTTTGGCAAACGAGCTTCATCTAGGCTTTGTAAAAATGCAAAAAGCCATCAGGGATAAATTTACGACCTTAAGCAACATCGAAGAGATTATGCCTTACGATCTGGTTAATCCAAAAATGATAACCACGACGATAATGGAATTTTTCACCGGCGGTCAATTGAGTCAATTTATGGATCAAACCAACCCGCTTAGCGAAGTTACGCATAAACGCAGACTTTCAGCGCTGGGAGAAGGCGGTCTCGTAAAAGATAGGGCAGGCTTTGAGGTGCGCGACGTTCACCCGACTCACTACGGCAGAATTTGTCCGGTAGAGACTCCGGAGGGTCAAAATATCGGCCTTATCAACACGCTTTCGACTTACGCAAAGGTAAATAATCTAGGCTTTGTCGAGGCGCCGTATAAAAAGGTCGTAGATGGTAAGGTAACCGATGAGATCGTTTATCTAACGGCTACCCAGGAGGAAAATTTAGTTATCGCCCCAGCTTCTACTACGCTTGATGAAAGCGGCTATATAGTAGAGGATCTGATCGAAGCTAGACAAGACGGCGAGATGATACTAGCTAAGCGCGAGGACGTTAAACTCATAGACCTTTGCTCCGGTATGATAGCCGGCGTTGCGGCATCGCTTATTCCGTTTTTGGAGCACGACGACGCAAACCGCGCTCTAATGGGATCAAACATGCAACGTCAAGCAGTACCGCTACTTCGCTCATCCGCTCCTATCGTAGGTACGGGCATGGAGAGTACCGTGGCTCGCGACGCATGGGAAGCAATCAAGGCTAGACGCGCGGGAGTAGTTGAGAAGGTGGACAATAAAAACATCTTTATCCTCGGCGAAGACGAGGCCGGTCCGTATATCGATCACTACTCGATGGAGAAAAATTTAAGAACCAACCAAAACACAACCTTTTCTCAGCATCCTATTGTCAAAAAAGGCGAAAGCGTAGCAGCCGGGCAGATCATAGCCGATGGTCCGTCTATGGAGCGTGGCGAGCTGGCTATCGGTAAAAACGCCCTTATAGCTTTCATGCCGTGGAACGGGTACAACTACGAGGATGCCATCGTAATCAGCGAAAAAATGATCCGAGAGGATGCGTTTACGAGCGTGCATATTTATGAAAAAGAGATCGAGGCACGTGAGCTAAAAGACGGCGTAGAAGAGATCACCAAGGATATTCCGAATATCAAAGAGGAAGATCTGCTTCACCTAGATGATAGCGGCATAATAAAAATCGGCACGCAGGTAAAACCCGGCATGATCCTAGTTGGTAAGGTTTCTCCAAAAGGCGAGGTTAAACCGACGCCTGAGGAGCGCTTGCTTCGCGCGATTTTTGGAGAAAAAGCCGGTCACGTGGTAAATAAGTCCCTTTATGCGACGGCTTCTATGGAAGGCGTCGTCGTAGACGTTAAAATTTTTACTAAAAAAGGCCACGAAAAAGATAATCGCTCAAATAAAGTTTATGAAGAAGAAAAAGCGGCTTTTGAAAAAGAACACCATGATAGACTCTTGATGCTAGACCGCGAAGAGATGCTAAAAGTGGGCGCTCTGCTTTGCAAAACGCCTTTGAGCTCGGCTCAAACTATCGGTAAAAAAACCTATAAAAAAGGTGAGAAGATCGATAAAGAGGAGTTTGAAAACATCAACCGCTTTACGCTAAGCGCGATCGTTAAAGGCTTCTCAAAAGACGTTCAAAAATCATACGACGACATAAAAAATCATTTCCAAAACGAGAAGAAAAAGCTCAAAGAAGAGCACGACGCGAAGATGGAAATTTTAGAAAAAGACGACATCTTGCCAAGCGGCGTAGTTAAGCTAGTTAAAGTCTACATCGCGACCAAGCGCAAACTAAAAGTGGGCGATAAGATGGCGGGTCGCCACGGAAACAAAGGTATCGTTTCAAACATCGTCCCTGAGGTAGATATGCCGTATCTACCGAGCGGTCAGCCAGTTGATATCGTGTTAAATCCGCTAGGCGTTCCTAGCCGTATGAATATCGGTCAAATTTTAGAAAGTCACTTGGGTCTTGTCGGCTACCGCTTGGGCGAGCAGATAAATCAAATTTTCCAAGAGAAAAAAGGCGAGTGGGTAAAAGAGCTACGAGCCAAAACGATCGATATAGCCTCTACATCTAAATTTATGGATGCTAAAAAGACTCTAGGTAAAATGAGCGACGAGCAGCTTTTGGATTACGCTAGAGACTGGGCTAACGGCGTCAAATTTGCCACGCCTATATTTGAGGGCGTTAGAGTCGATGAGCTAATGAAACTATTTGAGCTAGCTAAGATCGATATGGACGGCAAGACCGAGCTTTACGACGGACGCACGGGCTCAAAGATCAAAGAGCGCGTAAACGTCGGATGTATGTATATGCTAAAGCTTCACCACCTAGTCGACGAAAAAGTCCACGCTAGAAGTACGGGACCATACAGCCTTGTTACTCAGCAGCCAGTCGGCGGTAAGGCGCTATTTGGCGGACAAAGATTCGGAGAGATGGAGGTTTGGGCTCTTGAGGCATACGGCGCGGCTCATACGCTTCGCGAGATGCTAACGGTCAAATCAGACGACGTCGAGGGGCGCTTGTCTGCGTATAAAGCCCTAACTAGAGGCGAGAATGTGCCTGAAACTGGCATTCCTGAGACATTTTTCGTTCTAACAAACGAGCTAAAATCATTGGCGCTTGATGTCGAGATATACGATGAGGATGAAAATAATGAGTGAGTTAAAACCTATTGAAATAAAAGAAGAACGCAGACCGCGCGATTTTGAAGCGTTTCAGCTTCGTTTGGCTAGCCCCGAGAGGATAAAGTCATGGAGCCACGGCGAGGTCAAAAAACCCGAAACCATAAACTACCGCACGCTAAAACCTGAGCGCGACGGTCTATTTTGCGCTAAAATTTTCGGTCCGATCCGAGATTACGAGTGCCTTTGCGGTAAGTATAAAAAAATGCGTTATAAAGGCATCAAGTGCGAAAAATGCGGCGTCGAGGTAACTAGCTCAAAGGTGCGCCGTTCTAGAATGGGCCACATCGAGCTCGTGACTCCCGTAGCGCACATCTGGTACGTAAATTCGCTCCCAAGCCGCATAGGAACGTTGCTTGGCATAAAGATGAAAGACCTTGAGCGCGTGCTTTACTACGAGGCGTATATCGTCGAGAGCGTAGGCGACGCGTTTTACGATACCGAAAATAGCAAAAAGGTAGAAATTTTCGACGTTCTAAACGAAGAGCAGTATGTCTCTTTGGCTTCCCGCTTTGAAGAGAGCGGATTTAGAGCTAGGATGGGCGGCGAAGTTATCCGCGATTTGCTAGCAAATATCGATCTGGTCGAGCTTTTAAACACTCTAAAAGACGAGATCAGCGCGACAAATTCGGAAGCCAAGAAAAAAACCATAGTAAAAAGACTAAAAGTCGTCGAGAGCTTTTTAAATTCCGGCAACCGTCCCGAGTGGATGATGATTACGAATTTACCGGTCCTTCCGCCGGATCTTCGTCCGCTAGTTAGCCTTGACGGCGGTAAATTTGCAGTTTCCGACGTAAATGATTTGTATCGCCGCGTTATAAATAGAAACGCGCGTTTAAAACGCCTTATGGAGCTTGACGCGCCTGAGATTATTATCAGAAACGAAAAGCGCATGCTTCAGGAGTCCGTCGACGCGTTATTTGACAACGGACGACGCGCAAATGCGGTAAAAGGCGCAAACAAACGCCCTCTAAAATCGCTTTCTGAAATCATTAAAGGTAAGCAAGGCCGCTTCCGTCAAAATTTGCTCGGTAAGCGCGTCGACTTTTCCGGTCGTTCCGTTATCGTGGTTGGACCAAAACTACGTATGGATCAGTGCGGACTACCGAAAAGAATGGCTCTTGAGCTATTTAAGCCGCATTTGTTAGCTCGCCTTGAGGAGAAGGGCTACGCTACGACCGTAAAACAAGCCAAAAAGATGATCGAGGATAAGACGAACGAGGTTTGGGAGTGCCTGGAGGAGGTCGTTAAAGATCACCCTGTTATGCTAAACCGCGCTCCGACGCTTCACAAATTATCTATCCAGGCGTTTCACCCGGTGCTCGTCGAGGGTAAGGCTATCCAGCTACATCCGTTAGTTTGCGCCGCATTTAACGCTGACTTCGACGGCGACCAGATGGCCGTTCACGTGCCGCTATCGCAGGAAGCTATCGCAGAGTGCAAAATTTTGATGCTTAGCTCGATGAATATCTTGCTTCCTGCAAGCGGTAAGGCCATCACGGTTCCTAGCCAGGATATGGTTTTGGGAATTTACTACCTAAGCCTAGAAAAGACCGACAGCAAGGGCGCTAATAAAATTTTCGCATCCGTAGACGAAGTAATGATCGCCGAGGAGGCACACTGCCTAGAGGTGCACTCGAAAATCAAAACGATGATTGGCGGCAAGACTCTATTTACGACTGCGGGTCGCTTGATCATCCGCTCGATTCTGCCCGATTTTGTTCCTGAAAATATGTGGAACAGGGTTATGAAGAAAAAAGATATTGCAAATTTGGTCGATTACGTCTATAAAAACGGCGGCCTTGAGGTAACGGCGGGATTTTTGGATAAGCTTAAAAATTTGGGCTTCCGTTATGCGACCAAGGCCGGTATCTCGATCTCGATCGCCGATATCATCGTGCCTGACAGCAAACAAAAATATATCAACGAAGCCAAGAAAAAAGTTCGCGAGATACAAAATCAATACGGCGCGGGCTTGCTAACGGACTCCGAGAGATATAATAAAATCATCGACATATGGACGGATACGAACAACGTCGTCGCGGGCGAGATGATGAAGCTCATCCAGGGGGATAAGGGCGGATTTAACTCTATTTATATGATGGCCGACAGCGGCGCAAGAGGCTCTGCGGCGCAAATTCGCCAGCTAGCCGGTATGCGCGGTCTTATGGCGAAGCCTGACGGCTCGATCATCGAGACGCCGATCATATCAAATTTCCGCGAAGGCCTAAACGTTCTTGAGTACTTTAACTCAACCCACGGTGCCAGAAAAGGTCTAGCAGATACCGCGCTAAAAACGGCGAACGCCGGATACCTAACCAGAAAGCTAATCGACGTCGCGCAAAACGTGAAAGTCACTATGCACGACTGCGGTACGCACGAGGGCGTCGAGATCACCGAGATCACCGACAACGGCGAGCTTATCGAGAGTTTGGAAGAAAGAATTTTAGGCCGCGTGCTAGCCGACGACGTGATCGATCCGATAGCAAACGAGGTGCTATTTAGCGAAGGTACGCTAATAGACGAAGAAAAAGCTAAAGCCATAACCGAAGCAGGCATAAAATCGGTAAGTATCAGAACGCCGATAACTTGTAAAGCCGCAAAAGGCGTTTGCGCTAAATGCTACGGCGTGAATTTGGGCGAAGGAAAGCTGGTAAAACCGGGCGAAGCCGTCGGTATCATCTCGGCTCAGTCTATCGGAGAGCCGGGAACTCAGCTAACGCTAAGAACCTTCCACATCGGTGGTACGGCATCGACCGAGCAGCAAGACTACCAAGTCGTCGCACAAAAAGAGGGCTTTATAAGATACTACAATCTAAACGTTTACGAAAACGGCGGCAAGAGAATCGTGGCAAATCGCAGAAACTCGGCCGTCTTGCTCGTCGAGCCTAAGATCAAAGCTCCGTTTGACGGAAAGATCGAGATCGAGATCGCTCACGAGGACGTAAACATCATCGTAAAAGGCAAAAAAGAAGAGGTTAAGTACACTCTACGAAGGGGCGATTTGGCTAAACCTAACGAGCTAGCGGGCGTTAGCGGTAAGGTTGAGGGCAAAATTTATATCCCTTATGCTAGCGGCGACGCGGTTAAAGAGAACGAAAGTATCGCCGAGGTCATAAAAGAGGGCTGGAACGTGCCTAATCGTATCCCGTTTGCCAGCGAGATAAAGGTTGAAGACGGCGAGCCGATCGCTAAGAAAGTCGTTGCGGGCGCAAACGGCGTGCTTAAATTTTATATCCTAAAAGGCGATTATTTAGAGCGCTTAAGAAATATCAAAAAAGGTCACGTCGTAACCGAAAAAGGGCTATTCGTCGTGGTTGCCGACGAGGATGACAGAGAGGCGGTTCGCTACTATATCCCGCGAAATTCTATCATCAAAGCAAACGATAGCGACACCGTGGATAGCAAAGCGGTCATATCTGAGCCTGAAAACCAAGAAAAAACCGTCATAGCCGAGTGGGATCCGTACTCTACGCCGATCATCGCCGAGGCTGCGGGCAGAGTATCGTACGAGGACATAGAACCTGGATACAGCGCCGCCGAGCAGTATGACGAGGCGACCGGTCAGAGCCGTTTGGTTATAAACGAGTATCTACCTTCCGGCATCAAGCCTACTATCGTGATTAGCACGGACGAAGGTAAGATGATCCGCTATCAACTAGAGCCTAAAACGGCGATATTCGTAACGGACGGCGCTACGGTAGCGCAGGCCGATATCCTAGCTAAGACGCCTAAGGCCGTGGCTAAGTCAAAAGATATCACGGGCGGTTTGCCACGAGTCTCCGAGCTGTTTGAGGCAAGGCGCCCGAAAAATACGGCTATCATCGCTGAAATCGACGGCACCGTAAGATTCGAAAAGCCACTTCGATCTAAAGAGCGTATCGTTATCCACGCTGACGACGGCGCTACGTCGGAGTATCTGATAGATAAAACTCGTCAAATTCAGGTTCGCGACGGCGAATTTATCCACGCGGGCGAGAAGCTAACCGACGGGCTAATATCAAGCCACGACGTTTTGAGAATTTTGGGCGAAAAGGCACTGCATTATTATTTGATCAGCGAAATTCAGCAAGTTTACCGCTCTCAAGGCGTTGCGATCGCCGATAAGCACATCGAGATCATCGTTTCTCAGATGCTTCGTCAGGTTAAGATAGTAGATAGCGGCGATACGAATTTTATCACTGGCGATATGATATCTCGAACGAGATTTAAGGAAGAAAACGAGCGCATAATGCGAATGGGCGGTAATCCTGCGATCGCCGAGCCTATTTTGCTAGGCGTTACGCGCGCTGCTATCGGAAGCGATAGCGTGATCTCGGCCGCATCGTTCCAAGAGACGACTAAGGTTCTAACCGAGGCTTCGATCGCAGCTAAGATTGACCACCTCGAGGATCTAAAGGAAAACGTCATTCTAGGACGCATGATCCCTGTCGGAACAGGTCTTTACCAAGATCAAAAGATCAAGCTAAAACAAAACTAAAATTTAACTCTGCAAGCCTCGTCAAAATCGGCGGGGCTTAAATTTACCTCGCTTTAAAACTAATCAGATAAAATCAATCCTTTAAATTTGAAATTTTGAAAAATTCGACTAGGATCGGCGCATTGCTTGCTATCGGTACTAGTTTAACGATAATGTATGCCTATCACGGACTCGGAAATTTACTGGAGCTTACAAATGTCGGGGCTTTGAGGCCGAATTTTATATCTTTACATCGCTTCATCGCTTTGCGTTATCTTTAGCGGAAGCGGAAGGTACGCGATTAGAAAAGGTTAGCGCGATAAAATTCAGTGCTAAAGATGAAATTTACCTTATATTAAGCCAAATTTAAATAGAATCAAGTCTTTTTAATAAATTTAGTTGAAAGGAATTACTGTGCCAACCATTAATCAATTGGTCAGAAAAGAGCGCAAGAAAGTGACTTTTAAGTCAAAATCTCCGGCGCTAAAAGAGTGTCCTCAAAGAAGAGGAGTTTGCACTAGGGTCTATACTACGACTCCTAAAAAACCAAACTCGGCTTTGAGAAAAGTTGCCAAAGTTAGGCTTACAAGCGGATTTGAAGTGATCAGCTATATCGGCGGCGAAGGCCACAACCTACAAGAACACAGCATCGTGCTAGTGCGCGGCGGTCGTGTTAAAGACTTACCGGGCGTTAAATACCACATCGTGCGCGGTGCCCTTGATACAGCCGGCGTTGCGAAAAGAACGGTTTCTCGCTCAAAATACGGCGCTAAACGTCCAAAACCTGGTCAAGCAGCAGCCGCAGCGGGTAAAAAGAAATAAAAATTTAGGTTCGCAGACCATGCCATTAGCGGCATAGGTTTGAGTAAAATTTATAAAATTTGAAGGAATAATCAAATGAGAAGAAGAAAAGCTCCCGTCAGGGAAGTAATGCCGGATCCAATTTACGGCAATAAGGTAATCACTAAATTTATTAACTCTCTTATGTACGATGGTAAAAAAAGCGTCGCTACCGAGATCATGTACGGCGCTATCAAAGCTATCGAGAAAAAAAGCGGCGACGTAAAAGGTATAGACGTATTTAACGATGCTATCGAAAACATCAAGCCTCTTATGGAGGTTAAATCTCGTCGCGTCGGCGGCGCTACCTACCAAGTACCGGTAGAGGTTCGCCCGGCTCGCCAACAAGCTCTTGCTATTCGCTGGATCATCGGTTTTGCTAGAAAAAGAAGCGAAAGAACTATGATCGATAAGCTAGCTAACGAGCTACTTGATGCGGCAAATTCAAAAGGTGCGTCTTTCAAGAAGAAGGAAGACACCTACAAAATGGCAGAAGCTAACAAAGCGTTTGCTCACTACCGCTGGTAAGAGGAGACTGGTATGGCAGATAGAAAAACCCCTTTACATATGGTTAGAAACATCGGTATCGCTGCTCACATCGATGCTGGTAAAACGACGACCAGCGAAAGAATTTTGTTCTTTACGGGTATGAGCCACAAGATCGGTGAGGTTCACGACGGCGCTGCTACGATGGACTGGATGGAGCAAGAAAAAGAGCGCGGCATTACGATTACGTCTGCGGCGACCACTTGCTTTTGGAAAGATCACCAGATAAATTTGATCGACACTCCGGGCCACGTCGACTTTACTATCGAAGTCGAGCGTTCTATGCGCGTTCTTGACGGCGCCGTTTCGGTATTTTGCTCAGTCGGCGGCGTCCAGCCCCAGTCTGAGACTGTTTGGAGACAAGCAAATAAATATCACGTCCCAAGAATCGTTTTCGTAAATAAAATGGATAGAATCGGCGCAAATTTTTATAACGTCGAGTCTCAAATCAGAAACCGCCTAAAAGCAAATCCGGTGCCTATTCAAATTCCTATCGGCGCAGAGGATAACTTTAGAGGCGTGGTCGATCTTGTTAAGATGAAAGCTTACGTTTGGGAAGATGACAAAAAGCCGACTGATTATAAAGAGATAGAGATTCCGGCGGAAGTAAAAGAAAAAGCAGAAGAGTACCGCACTAAGTTAATCGAAGCGGTTTCTGAAACCGACGATAGCTTGATGGAGAAATTTTTCTCGGGCGAGGAGCTAAGCGAAGAAGAGATCAAAAAAGGTATCAAAGCGGGTTGCTTAAGAATGACGATAACTCCGATGCTTTGCGGAACAGCATTTAAAAACAAAGGCATCCAGCCCCTACTTGACGCGGTCGTAGCGTATTTGCCTGCACCTGATGAGATCGAGGCGATTAAGGGCGTTTATGAAGACGGTAGCGAAGTAACGGTAGAAAGCACCGATAACGGCGAATTTGCAGCTCTTGCGTTTAAGATCATGACCGACCCGTTCGTCGGACAGCTTACCTTTATCCGCGTTTATCGCGGCAGTCTTGAGAGCGGTAGCTATGCTTACAACACCGTTCAGGATAATAAAGAAAGAATCGGTCGCTTGCTAAAAATGCACTCAAACAAACGCGAGGAAATTTCGATTCTTCACGCGGGCGAGATCGGCGCGGTCGTAGGTCTAAAAAATACCCTAACCGGCGATACGCTTGCAAGCGAAAAAGACAAGGTTATCCTTGAGAAGATGGACTTCCCTGAGCCGGTTATCAGCGTTGCCGTCGAGCCAAAAACTAAAGCAGACCAAGAAAAAATGGCTATCGCGCTTCAAAAGCTAGCTCAAGAGGATCCAAGCTTTAGAGTAGGTACCGACGAAGAGAGCGGTCAAACCATCATCAGTGGTATGGGCGAGCTTCATCTTGAGATCATCGTAGATAGAATGCTACGCGAATTTAAAGTCGATGCCGAAGTGGGTCAACCGCAAGTCGCGTACCGCGAGACTATCCGCAAAACAGTCGAGCAAGAGTATAAATACGCTAAACAATCAGGCGGTCGCGGTCAGTACGGACACGTATTCTTGCGCCTTGAGCCGCTACCTGCGGCTAGCGGATTTGAGTTTGTTAACGACATTAAAGGCGGCGTGGTTCCTAAAGAGTATATCCCAGCGGTTGAAAAAGGCTGCAAAGAAGCGCTTCAAAGCGGCGTGCTTGCCGGCTATCCGGTCGAGGACGTCAAAGTTACTCTGTTTGACGGTAGCTACCACGAAGTCGACTCGTCTGAAATGGCATTTAAACTAGCTGCTTCTATGGGTTTCAAAGAGGGCGCTAGAAAGGCGGGTGCGGTTATCCTTGAGCCTATGATGAAGGTTGAGGTCGAGACGCCTGAGGATTATATGGGTGACGTTATCGGCGACTTAAACAAACGCCGCGGTCAAGTAAACTCTATGGACGAGCGCAACGGAAGCAAGATCATCACTGCCTTCTGCCCGCTAGCCCAGATGTTTGGTTACTCTACCGACCTTCGCTCTATGACGCAAGGTCGCGCGACTTATTCTATGGAATTTGACCACTATGAGGAAGTTCCAAAGAACGTCAGCGAAGAGATTATCAAGAAAAGAAACGGCTAAGCCGAATTTGGCGAGGACGCAAGTCCTCGCCTTGAATTTAGTTAAACGACTGCCAGCAACTTCGTAGTTGGGGCAAGTCGTGTTTTTATATAATAAAATTTGACAAGCTGTTAAATTTAGTTGATTTATTACTTGTATGTCCTCATAGCTCAGCTGGATAGAGCGCAGAATTCCTAATTCTGAGGCCGTGAGTTCGAATCTCGCTGGGGACACCATTCCACCTAAAATATACCCCCAATTTATGGACTTTCCTTAAGTCTTCAAAATACGTATACAACATATTTATGTAGTAATTTCACTTATGGTTAGCTTAAAAAGAAAAGCGAGCCACTGATACTACTAAATAGGGCTAAATTTTAGAATTTCTTAGTATGATTTCTAGCGCGATCAAACTATTCGCTTTTTAAATAAACCATAGTAAACAAAATCAGCTAAAGAACCGATACGCTCTTTAAACCAAACAAATACGGTAAAATTCTAGTCTTTTATTATATATGGCTTAAATTTTAGGCTCAAGATAAATTAAAAAATCCATGGGATAGCGATAGACGCGCATTTGCTTACTGCCGCGCTTATACGGCTTAAATGGCAAATTTAGCAAGCCGGCAGCCTATCGACATCTTTGTTTATTAGCCGCTAAAAAGCTCCGCAAAATATTTAAATGCGGCAAATCTATACATCAAGTTTCTAAAAACCAGGCTAAGCATTGCCAAAAAGTTTTTGATAAATTTAACGCTACTACGGCCGCAACATAAGACAAAAATTTTATTTATACACCTTGAACATTATTGTTTTTTGTAGCGATCGCCTAGCTAAATTAAAAAACGCTTTCCTTCATTTTATAAAAATTATGGTATAATTGGCGATAGTTTTCTGTAAATAGAACACTAAAAACATCAAGTAATTTTATAAAGGAGTCCTTAATGGCAGTAACACAAGCCCAAGTAGCGCAGCTTTACGTTGCGTTATTTAACAGAGCCCCGGAAGGCGACGGCTTTAGAGCGTGGGTAGCCGCAGGCGCTACTAAAACGCAGGCTCAGATAGCCAACGAGATGCTGGCATCTCCGGCTACGGCGCCTTATTATGCTAGTCTAGGTATAGACATAAGCACAAACAGAGGCTATGTAGAGCTCATCTACAAAAACATCCTAGGTAAAGACTACGTAAGAGACCCAGACGGTATAAACGCATGGGTTAGACACCTAGACGCAGGTCACAGCAGAGGAGACACTCTGGTTAAACTATTTGAAGTAGCCACTTCTGCAGAAGCTAGAGCCGCAGACCCGGTAGCGGCGGCGGTATTTGCTAATAAAACAGAGATAGCCTCTTATATGGCGCAAAAGATCGCCGATATCAGGCAAGATCTCTCCGGAGACTACGATTACAGAGAGTTTCAGGAGATTATAAAAACTACTACGGCTACCAACCTAGACGAGCAAAAAGCTAGGATAGACGCGCTAGCAGCTTCTACCGTACATAACCTAAGCACGGATTCAAACGAAATACTAGGAAGCGTAGGTCAGGATATATTTAACGCCGTAGCCGACAGCGTTGTAAGTAACGCTACTCTAAAACCTACCGATAAGATAGACGGCGGCGGCGGAGAAAACACTCTAAACGTTAGAGTAAACGATAGCTTTAACGGCATGACTACCGGCTATATCAAGCATATCGATAATCTAAATTTAACCTCTACGGCGCCTACGGCCAAGACCTTTAACGCGCGAGGCATAGAGGGTCTTAAAAAAGTAACCCTAGATAGCCAAAATGGTTTAAATTTACTAAATCCGCAAAATATCGTGGATATTAGCCTTCAAAACGTAACTAGCAATGCTGCTAACGGCTTTAAGCTAGATTACAACTCAAGCACTATCGCCGGCGTTAACGATACTCAAAATTTAACCCTAGATAAGGTAAATTTACACAAATATGCTATCACTGGCGTAACAGGAAGCGACGATGCGGGTATCAACATCCCTAATATCGAAAATCTAAACATCTCTACTAAGGGCGAGAAGAGTAACGTAACTATAAAATCCGGCGCAGGTACGGGAAATCACTATAAAAACATAACCGTAAAAGGCAACACCGACCTAACCGTAAAAGCCGAAAGCGACCGCATAGAAAAATTCGACGCATCAGCCTTTACCGCCACTCTTGATTATACTTATAAGGCTCTAGCTTCTACTCCTTCCGGCGCTACTAGCATCATCAAAGGCGGTAGCAGTAAAGACGTCATAAAATTAGACTTTAAAGACGTTAGAGCCGCGGATGCTAGACCGTACTTCGAGATAGACGGCGGAGCGGGTAACGACGAAGTGATCGTAAAACGCCTAAAAGCCAACGAAAATAGATTTAACATCACAAACGTAGAAAAAGTCAGCATCGAGAAAGTGGATACCGGCGTACCCAATAGCACCGCTACGGCAGATTTTACCGGCTCGGACGTTACTCATCTATATACGAGCAAATTTAAAGACAATCTAAAAGTAGTAAATTCGTCTATAAAAAGCGTTACCGTGGATAAACCGGCTCTTGACGAGAGCGGCAACCCCGTTATTTCTAGCGGCCCTTATGGTACTACGCAGTTTACAAACGGCTATCTAGAAAACATCAATGTAGAAAACACCATAGACCCTAGAAATCCGGTAGGCGAAGCTATCATAAACCCTACCATTCCAGGCCTAAGAAGCAAGGTAACCGCATACGTGTCTGCCGACGAGAGCGAAAAAGTAACCGTAAATATCGGTAAAAATGTGTATGCACAAAAGATAGCGGGCGACTGGGTAAACTCTGATAGAATGCATGCAAATGAAGGCATAGGCATCATCGCTCCTAGAGCTAAAGATATAACCGTAAATTTCAACTCCCCGGGTACTTTAGGTAATACCCACGCAAATACTACCGGCATAAGCATAACTAATGTGGCTCTGGCTGATCTTAGCACTACTGCTGGTGCAAACCAAAGAGACCTTAGCGGCGCATTTGACAAGCTAACCATAAACTCAAAGTCAAATATCCTAAGCAACGTTGACGCCACTTTCCTTGAAAAGCTAAAAGTGTTTAATATCAACACCGATACGAATTTCGAGGCTATCGGCGATAGAAAATTTGAGTCTATCCAGCAGATTAACGCTAGCGGTCTTGCTTCAAATAATATTAAAACCGGCAAAGTCTTCTTTACCGATAACGTCATCGGTAAAGGCAACGGTGCTACAGGAACGGCTGATGCTACTCAGTCTATCGGTATCAAAGCCGAGCATTTAAATTCATTTAAGGCCAATAAAGGTATCTTCACAAAAGGTAACATAAACGTTAACCTAAACGACATGCAAGGCCAAGCGGAGATAGCTAACGGTATAAACACCACTAGCACCGACACGATGCAAGCGCATTTTGACAACTGGAGCAACGTTTCGCACAACTTCCAATATGGCGCGAGCACTACGGAAGCATCCGTAGTTACCGAGGGGACGTTTAGGGTAAATGCGAACAATATTAACAACCTACTAGTAGGCAATATCATCGCAAGAGATATAGAGATCAGCGCAGGCAATGCTAGGGGCAACGTCAGCCTAGCTAGTAGCGGCGGGCAATATACGACTGTCTCCAACCCACATGCTAACGGGGTAGGTAAGATAGGTAACGACAAAACCATCAATAATACTATCGACCTATCTCAGGTAGCAGGTAGCTATAATGTAGGCGAGCTTTTTGGACAAAATATCAAATTTAAAGCAGCCGTATTTAACTCTCCTACGTACTATAGCGAAGAGATAGATGCCGGTCTAAAGAGCGACAAAGATAACTACAACTCATACGCTACGACGAATACTATAAAAGCAAATTTCGGCGGCGCTAGAGCAAACCAAGACATTATCTCTTTAGAGGCGAAAGGCGTTCAGTCAAATTCCGACGGCAACACTAACGTCTATGTTAAATTTGACGATGGTACTGCATCTCCTAATGACCTAAAAACCTTTAAGGCAACCGGCGAAAATGTAAATTTAGTCGTAAACGGTAAATTTAATACGGGTACGACCTCTAAGCTCGAAACCATAGATCTAAGCGACGTAAAAACAGGCTCTACGTCTTTCTTGAATTTATCTGATGTTGCATTCTCTACGGATACAACTACTCAAAACGGCAACCCTTCTTCAAACTATGGCAATTACCACAATCTTAAGGCAAACGGCGGCTTTGGCGTAGTTGGCGGTTCAAACTTAAAAAATCCGTTATTTGATAACAAAGGCATTGCAACAAACTTCAAAGCTACTACGACCCTATACGATTGGGGTGGAACGCATGTAACCGGTAACAATGTGCCGAATTTCCATGGACAGGACCACAAAATAAGCGGAGCCGATAGCGATACCGATATGTCAAGAGAAAAAAGCGCTCTAGGTGCTAATCAGCACGCTAAGCTATCTTATATCAAAGGCACTCAAGGCAACGACGTAGTACTACTAGCGAACGATATGGCCACTGGCGTAGCGGCAAATCCGGACGGTATCAAGCGTCTAAACGTAGATCTAGGCGACGGCGACGATATTATCCACGTAGGTACTCTAGCGACAAACACCGAGATCGTCATCGACGGCGGTAGGGGCAGGGATTTATTTGACGTAAGTAGGGCTAAAACGGATCCTACTGTAACTAAGATCGTTACTATCAAAAATATCGAAGCCGGCGATAAGATCAAGTTGGCAGACTGGTTTGCTCATGGCTACGATCCTAAATCCCCAGACTTTGCTTCTATGCAATCATCCATTTATACCAACTCGACGCTTCATGCTAACGGCGTAGAGGATACCAAAGTTAAGTTTTACGACTATAATAGCCCGGATACTACAAACGACAACGATCAACCGACACACGGTAGATACTTCCATACTACAATGTCAAATAATAATAACTCAAAAGGCGTTTTTGATAATATGAGTACTAGTAGAGAAAATAGTGCTGTAGATACCGGAAGCTCAGGTTCAAATATACATGGACAAAGGGATGAGGCTACCAATCCAAGTAAAATCAGCGGCTATATGCCAGCTATGAATACCGAGCCTACTATCCAACCGGGCATAGAAAAAGGCGTAGTGGCGCAAACTGGTACAGACGGTCACGCGGGTGGCGACAGATATGAGTATACTGCTAAGTACGGCGACCTTGCATGGCAGGGCGGTACTGCTGCTACTAACGACAGAACCGTTGATACAACTGCTGCTCATAACATTTCCGTCGGCGGTAAAGGAGCAAATGGTCAGTATACGGGCGAGACATTCTTGAACGGCGCTACAAAACCGTTTGTCGAGACTGGTTCTGCACCTGTTGCAGCTACTTTATCTACGGCTAACCCTCATGGTGCTATCGCTCAAACCGGTATAACAAATATTGGATATAGTAGCGCAACGGTTCCTACTAACTGGTTGTCAGGACACTCTACTGGTACGCCTCCTACCGGCACGACGTGGGTTGATTGGGAGTTTAAAACCCTTGACGGCGCAGTACATCAATACCATAACAATAGCGGCGTCATCGCGTCGTCTCCGCTTCCTGCAGGAGTAACCTCGAACCATAGACTAAATACCGACGGCAAATTCTATGAGGTAGGTACGGCACAAAACCAGCATACTGTTGTAAATCAGCAACTATATTCTAACGAATACACTGATATTCACGGCGCTAACGGCCCAGCCAATTCCGTGATAGGCGGTACGCCGATCTTGCATAATGGCAATGTTATCATACAAAACTCGGGTATCCAAGGACAAATCGGACCGAACGCTACTACGCCTACGCTTACAAATCTAAGAAAGGCTATTCTTATCGAAACCGCTTCTGATAGTAGCAAGCACACGACTACCATCAGTTCTAGTGATAAGGCGATCTACGATGCGCACAATATAGTTAAACTAACGGTCAATACGAAGTATATTGACCTATCTAACGTGGCGGGCATGGATAATCTTATACAAGCTGTTAATCAGACCATAAGCGTTAACAGAATGTGGAACGATACTACGGTAGTTCAAGATGATGGGTTAAAAATAGGCACTACTTACTTTAGTAACCAAAACGGTGATCAGACTTACGGCGAAGCCATAAGCGGCTATGTAAGACACATCAACTGGGGTGGCGGCGATAACGGCTCTTACGAAGCTCACAACGATAGACTATATGCTTTCTCTTGGAGGGGCGATACGTATCTAGTTTACGATAAAAATGCGACTGCTGCAGGCACTGCAAATACATTAACCGCAGACGATACTATCGTGAGACTTGCGGGCGTCAACCTAGAAAATCTACAGTACAGAGTAGATGCAAAAACAGGAACGATAGAGATACTAAGCACTAATCACTTCAACGGCTAATATCCCTTCTCCTTTTTCCCGAGCGAATTCCGCTCGGGATTTTCTTTCAAATTTAATCGACTACTTAGTAAATTCCAAAATATATACAGCCATAAACATTACCTCAAATCAAAGCTTGTTTTAAATAGCGATTTATAATACCGTGAGCATCTTAGATGTTCAGCAAAATTCAAGCAAATAAAATATAAATTATTTCTTCATTTAAGCTTATTCTTTAAAGTTAAGTCCTATAATAACACTAGCTAAAATAAATTTAATCTAAGGAGGACGCCAAAGACGCCAATAGTAATAAAGGTATTTAGAGTAGAGTCGTAAATTAAAGATTTACAGGTAATAGCTAAGTAAATTTAAGGAGAAGCTATGAAAAACTCAAACGTTTCAAGAAGAGATTTTGTTAAGTTAAGTATGGTAGGTGCCGGAGCTTTAGCTCTAGGTGCGGTAAATGCGCAAGCAGCCGTTAACACTAAAGACGTCAAATTTGACGAGGAGTGGGACGTAGTCATCGTTGGTTCCGGTTTTGCTGGACTAGCAGCCGGTATCACCGCAGCCGAAAAAGGCAATAAAGTCCTAATCCTAGAAAAGATGGGACGCGTCGGCGGTAACTCAGTTATTAACGGCGGTATATTTGCCGTTCCAAACAGCGACAAGCAAAAAGCCGAAGGCATCAAAGATAGCAACGAGCTATTTATCAAAGACTGCCTAAAAGCCGGCCGCGGCCTAAACCACGTAGATCTCATCGACACCATCGCTACTCGCGCGCAGGATGCGTATAAACTAACTCTAAAATGCGGCGCTAAATACATAGATAAAGTTACTCACGCAGGCGGACACAGCGTACCTAGATCGCTTCAAACCGCTAACGGCTCAGGCTCAGGTATCGTTCAGCCGATGGTAGAATACTTTAAAAACCTACAAGGCTGCGAGCTAAGACAAAGAGCTAAATTTGACGAGTTTGTCCTAGGCGAAGACGGCGGCGTAGACGGAGTGATCATCAGAGAGGATTATAAATTTGATCCAAAGAGCCAAAAAGACGACGCCGAAAACACTACCGGAACTAAAAAGACTATAAAAGCTAAAAAAGGCGTAGTACTAGCTGCGGGCGGATTTTGCCGCGACGTATTCTTTAGACAAGTCCAAGATCCATCTATCCTGCCTACCACAGATAGTACAAACCACCCAGGAGCTACTGCTGGCGCTATGAAAGAGGCATTTAGGATCGGCGCAACTCCAGTGCAGCTAAGCTGGATACAGTTTGGTCCATGGGCGTGCCCTGATGAAAAAGGATTTGGCGTTGGCTCTATGTTTAACGTAAACGGAAGCTTCCGCTACGGAATTTCAGTCGATCCAAGAACGGGCAAACGCTATATGAACGAGCTAGCGGACCGCCGCACCCGCTCTCAAGCCATGTTTAAAGTAATCGACGCAAAAGCCGATATCTATCCGATCAACTTCTGCGACTCTGAGGGCGTAAAAAATATGGTCATACCTGAACACTACACCAAACCGCTGGAATCTGGCGTACTAAAGAAATTTGAAACCCTAGACGAACTAGCTGCGGCTTATAAAATCCCTGCCGCAGAGCTAAAAAAGACCGTCGAGAGATATAACAGCTTCGTTAAAGGCGGCAAAGACGAGGACTTTGGCAAACCTATGGATAAAACCACTACAAACGGCGTAGATATCTCTAAACCGCCTTTCTACGCTATGCGCGGTACGCCAAAACTCCACCACACTATGGGCGGTATCGATATCAATACCAAAGCTCAGGTCATCTCTCTACAAACCGAGATGCCTATCCCAAGACTATTTGCCGCAGGCGAGATCACAGGCGGCGTACACGGAGCTAGCCGCTTAGGTAGCGTAGCGATCGCAGATTGTCTAACGTTTGGTATGATAGCTGGTGAGAATATAGGCTAATTTGCGGCGTCTTTCGGACGCTTTTTGCGGAGCTTGCTAAAATTTTGCTTGGCAGACTAATTTTTGCTTCGCGTTGCTCGCAACTGCAAGCAGAAGTCTAGCCTGCGCAAATTTTAGCCGCACAACCCCAAAAATCGCCTCGAAATACTTGCAAATCTTATTTTGTATCGCGGGTCAAATTTGGTCTGCGATACTTTTAAATTTAAAGCATAAAATTTACTAAAATTTAATATAGCCATCATCCTCCTACTTAACCTAAATTTCGCTACAATCTCCCAAATTTATACAAAAGAGGAGCTAAATTTGCAAAGTACTCAAAAACCTAAAATCCGCTGCGACTGGGCGGAAAAAAGCGAGCTGGAGCGCGTATATCACGACCGGGAGTGGGGCAAGCTCATAAAAGACGATGCGAAATTTTTCGAGCTTATAATTTTGGAGGGCTTTCAGGCGGGCATATCGTGGCATGCCGTGCTACTTAAGCGCGAGGCGATGAGAGCGGCATTTGACGGATTTGACGCGCATAAAATTTCGCTCTACGGCGAGGAGCAGACGGCGAAATTTATGCAAAATCCGGCACTCATCAGAAACCGCCTGAAGCTAAACTCGCTTGCCGCAAACGCCCGCGCATTCCTCGCCGTGGTGGGCGAGTTTGGCAGCTTTTACGACTATCTTTGGGGCTATCTGCTACCTAAATTTGACCCCAAATTTGACGGCAAGCCCATCGTAAATCGCTACGAAAACATAAAACAAGTCCCCGCTACCACGCCGCTTGCAGAGTTTATCGCAAAAGAGATGAAAAAGCGCGGATTTAAATTTCTAGGACCCACGAGCGTCTATGCGTTTTTGCAAAGCGCGGGCGTAGTGGACGATCATCTGGACGCTTGCTTTTGCAAAGGAGGCAGATGATGCTCGCGCAGAAGCGAGTTTTTAGCTATATCGAGGAGAAATTCGGCGCGCAGGGCGAGCGGGTGTTTGACAAGCACCCCGAAATCGCCGTATTTCGACACGCGAAAAATCAAAAATGGTTCGCCGTTTTTATGCGCGTGGACGGCGGCAAGCTGGGGCTTAAAAGCGCAGAGGCGCTAGAAATACTAAATCTAAAATGCAAGCCCGATCTAGCAGCGATCCTGCGCGACGACGATCAAATTTTGCCCGCCTATCATATGAATAAAAAGCACTGGATCAGCGTAAATTTAAGCTCCAAAATCGCGCCGGGGCAGGTGGAGGATCTGATAGATCTTAGCTTTGAGCTGACGCGGTAAAATGCCTAAAAGAGCCCGTTTTAGCTAAGCGCTTTTTCTGATTTTGGCGAACCCGGCTTGCTAGAAAGCGGCTAAATTTGGAGCTAAATTTAACGCAAACCCTTTGCGCCGAATTCGGGCGGTTAGTGCCTTGCCGATTTTAAACGGCTAACTCGCGTAAATTTCGCCTTTTCAGCGTCTTGATATTTCATTTTCGCTAAAATCGGGCTAATAAATTTAAAGAAAAATCACGCGAACTTTAAGCGTAACGGCAAGCGGCGAGGTGCTAAAAGATATGCCGTTTGCGGGTAAAATAAGCCTAAAGCCGCAGACTTGGGCGCGGGATTTGGTATTTTAGGAACCGATAAGGAAAACAAGTGGAAAATTTAAAACAAGGAAATTTTAACCAAGCAAGCGGGCTTCATCGCGCGGTAGAAGCGGGCGGGGCGTCAAATTTCGGTCGCGAAAATTTAGCACAGTCAAATTTAAACGCACAAGCAGATAGCGTGGATGAAATAAGGCGCGCAAAGGAGCGTAAAAAGGTCCATTTCATCGGTATCGGCGGTATCGGTATCTCGGCGATAGCGCGCTTTTTGCACGAAAAAGGCTTCATCATCAGCGGTAGCGACATCAAAGAAAGCCCGACCACGCGCGAGCTAGCCGCGCAGGGCATCGACGTCATCACGCCGCACAGCAAGGCCGCGATCAAGGATCAGGACTTCGTCATATACTCGGCCGCGATAAAACCCGATAACGTCGAGCTCGTCGAAGCGCAAAGCAAAGGACTAAAGTGCCTATCGCGCAAAGAGGCTCTGCCGATGGTGCTTGAGGGCAAGCGCGTGTTTTCGGTAGCGGGCGCGCACGGCAAAAGCACGACCTCGGCGATGCTCTCTAGTCTCGTGGAGGGCTCGGTCATCATCGGCGCGATCAGTAAGCAGTTTGGCTCAAATATGAAATACGAGCCCTGCGACAACGTCATTTTCGAGGCCGACGAGAGCGATAGCAGCTTTCTTAACTCAAACCCGTATCTAGCCGTCGTGACCAACGCCGAGCCCGAGCATATGGAGCATTACGGCTATGATTTGGAGAAATTTCACGCGGCGTATCGAGGCTTTTTGGAGCGAGCCAAGGTGCGCGTGATAAACGCCGAGGACGAGTTTTTAGGTACGCTAAAGCTCGATGCCGTGCGCCTTTATCCAAGCGTGGATATCACCGAGCTTAGTATGATCGTGCGCGATTTCGTGCCTTATACCGCGTTTAATCTAAAAAATTTAGGCAAATTTGAAGTGCTGGGCATGGGCGAGCATATCGCCGTGGACGCGTCGCTAGCCATACTTGCGGCGCTAAACGAAACGTCTCTAGCGCAAATCAGGCAAAATTTGCTAAATTCTAAAGGCATCAAAAAGCGCTTCGATATCCTAACCGCGAGCAGAAAATTCGTACTTATAGACGACTACGCGCACCATCCGACCGAGATCAAGGCCACTTTACAATCGGTCTTTGAGTATGCCAAGCTACTGGGCATCACTAAGATCACGGCGATCTTTCAGCCGCACAGATTTACGCGTCTGAGCGCAAATTTGCAGGCCTTTAAGGAGTGTTTTGAGGGCATAGACGAGCTTGTTATCTTGCCCGTTTACGCCGCGGGCGAGACGCCGATAGATATAAATTTAAAAGAGGAGTTTAAGCGCTACAACCCCGTGATGACGCAAAAAGTCGCGCGCGAGGGCGAGGGGATCGTCTTTACGGACGAATTTGGCGTGAAAAATTTGCTTGATGACGGGCTGGTTATAGGATTTGGCGCGGGCGACATCACCTATCAGCTAAGAGGCGACGCATGAGGGTCATAATCGTACTTTTAGGCGTGCTTGCCGCGATCGCGATATTTAGCGTGAGCGACGAGAAGCTAAGCAAAAAGGCGAAATTTATCATCACTTTTTCAGTTATTTTTGTCGCGGCGGCGCTATATTTTTACGAGACCAGGCTAGAAAGCGAGCAGGGCAAAAGGCTGGAGCTAGTCGCGCTTTTTAATCAAGGCAAAACCCTAAAATGCGGGAATTTTAACGTAAATAATACTAAATTTAACTACGAGTTCGGCACGTCATCCTTCGTCGCAAAACGCGCGGCAAAGGAACTAAACAGCGTCAAGATCGCGCTTGAGGGCTGCGAATTTAAAGGCGAATAATTGCGAAATTTTAAAGATAATCAAAATTTGACTAAAAGCGGCGCTTGGGAGGCTGGCGGGCTCGAAAATAACGGCTCGCGCGAGCAAAGAAACGGCGATATTTCGGACGCCTCGGCGCACCGCGAGCAAAAAGAATTTGCAAACGCGGAAAGCTTTGAGCGGCTTATAAAAATTTTAGACCTGCAAGGCTATATGGAGCGGTTTAACTCCTTTCTAGCGCGCCCAAAGCCGCTTTTTATGGCGGGCGACAGCAGGTTGCATTATGAGAAAATTTTAGAACTCTCGCAAAAGCAGTTTGATCCGCCCGCACCGGCTCAAAACCTAGACGACGCGCTCATGCGCCTTAGCAAACAAGCCACGCTGCACGTGAGCGAGATTTTCGAGTTTGCTAAGATAATTAGCTATTTTACCTACCTAAAAACGCTAAGATTTGAGGGCAAACTGGGCGAGTGGCTCGCTAAAATAGAAATCCCGCAGCCGATGTTAAAGCTCGCAAATTCATTTGACAAAAACGGCGAGCTAAAAGACGAAGTAGACGAGCGTCTAGGCGGTATCAGAGACGCCTTTAGTGCCAAAAGAGCGCAAATAGACGCCGATCTGCGCCGCCTCATCTACTCAAAATCCATCACGCCATACCTCGTCGATACGCAGGTGCACTACATCAGCTCGGTCGAGGCGCTGCTCGTGCGAGGCGGGTTTAACCACGTGCTAAAGGGCACGGTCGTGGCTAGAAGCTCGGGCGGCTACTTCTACGTCGCACCCGAAAACATCCAAAAACTCAAAAAAGAGCAAAGCGAGCTGCTGGATAAAAAAGAGGAAATCGTCTACGAGCACTGCAAAATTTTTAGCTCCGCGATGCACAAGGCCTTGCCGTTTTTAAAATTTATAAACGGAGCGTTTGACGTGTTTGACGCCTACTGCGCGCGAGTTTTTACGGCTAAAAGCGCGGATTTTGAGTTCGTGCTGCCAAGCAGCGGGTCAAATTTAAAACTGGCAAATTTCGCCCATCCCGCGCTAAAAAATCCAAAAAGCATCAGTATCGATTTTAGTAAAAAGGTGCTACTGATCACCGGCGTAAACGCAGGCGGTAAATCAATGCTGCTAAAATCGCTGATAGCGGCGGCCTTTCTAGCCAAATACCTGCTGCCGATGCGCATAAACGCGCAAAATTCGCAGATCGGAAATTTCAAGGAATTTGACGCCATCATCGAAGATCCGCAAAACGTGAAAAACGACATCTCGACTTTTGCCGGGCGCATGGTGCATTTTTCCAAGCTTTTTACGAAGAAAAATTTGCTCATCGGAGTCGATGAGATTGAGCTGGGAACGGACTTTGAGGAGGCGGCAAGCCTGTACGGCGTGATGATCGAGCGGCTGATGGGTCAGGATATCAAGATGATCATCACCACCCACCACAAGCGCCTTGCGATGCTACTAGCTAAAAACCCAGACGTAGAGCTAGTCGCGGCGCTATACGACGAGGAAAACTCGCGGCCTAAATTTGAGTTTTTAAAAGGCACGATCGGTAAATCGTACGCCTTTGAGACCGCGGCTAGATACGGCATCGCGGCAAATTTGGTCGCGCAGGCGAAGAAAATCTACGGCGAAGACAAAGAAAATCTAAACGAAATCATCACAAAGACGCTGAATTTGGAGGTGCAGCTCAAAGAAAAACTCGAAAGCGCCGAGAAAAAAGAGCAAAAGCTAGACTCGCTAATCGAAAATTTAAAAGAGCAAAAAGAGCGAGCCGAGGCCGAGCAACATGAGGTTATAACGCGGCTGGAGCGGGAGTATTTCAAGGCGATAAACGAAGCTAGGCGAGCGATAAATCTAGACGATACTAAAGAAAAACAGCGCGCCCTAAACCGCGCAAACGAGGCCAAACGCGCCGTGCAAAAGCCAGAAATCTCCGCCCCGCCCGAGCTAAAAGTCGGCGACCGCGTAAAATACGGCAAGATAAAAGGCGTCGTGGCAAGCCTTAGCAAAAATGACGCCGTGATACAAACCGACAACGTGAGCATGCGCGTACCGATAAATCAGCTAAAAATCAGCGGCGAAACGCCAGTACCCGCGAAAAAATCTGGCATAAATCTAAGCGTGCAAAAGCCGCAAAACGCTAGCGTCACGCTCGATCTACACGGCCTGCGTGCCGACGAAGCGGTGCAAAAACTGGATAAATTTATCTCAGATAGCCTAGTGATGGGCTTTGACGAGGTGCAGGTGTATCACGGCATCGGCACGGGCAAGCTCGCCTACGCGGTCAAAAATTTCTTGCGCGAGCATCCGAGCGTGAAGGAGTTTTTCGACGCGCCGGCGGGGCAGGGGGGGGTTGGAGCGCAGATAGTAAGGCTGTAAATTTGCCTTGCTACGGCTCGTCTCGCGAGCGCTTTTCCGAGATTTCGTAAAATTTTCGCTCCGCAGGCTATATGCCTAGTGCACGCCCAATTTTGCTTCTTCTGCTTGCAGCTGCGAGCTTGCGAAGTAGAAAACTCAAAAAATCATCTCACGATACTTCGCCTTGACTCTTTACGCTCAAATTTGGAGTCAAATTTACAAATTTAATTCGAAATTTTACTCACCGAGATACGCACCCTGAAAATGTCAAATTTAAGCATATTTACGCTTCTTTGTAAATTTGGAGCTTTAAAATTTAGCGACGGCGCCTAGTCGCTTAAAAGCTAGCAAAAAAGAGCGACGAAAAATCAGCCGTCTGCATAGTCGTTTTATCCGCTCGTTTTCTTGCTTCGCTTTTTTGCCGCGCAAATTATTTTTATAAATTTTAGCTTTAATGATTAACTTAAATAAATAATGATAAAATGGCGATAAAGTTACAAAAGAAGGTCGATGCAAAATTTAGAATCTAAGAGCAAGGCAACTCGCTACCTCGTTTTACCTATCGTCGTGCTTGTGATATGTTCGTGTATAGCCGTTTGTTTTATATTTTATAATAAATTTCAAGACTCCGTTAATTACCCTTCAAACATCGGCATAGACGCTAAAGCCGAGGCATATATGAACGTAGTAGAAATGATTTATAAACAAGTGGCCAAGCGCGATATAAACGAGTTTCAAAGGTATGCCGAAGCGGCTAATTCGGTTCCTGCTTGGATATTTAAGCAAACTGGAGATAAAAACGAACTTACGGTGCTTGCCAGCTCGCAGCATCCTAATTTAATAGGCGAAATTTTGCCCTATAAATTTTGCGATATGGACTCTCGGGCGCATACGGATTTGGAGCAAAAGGGCATTTATAAGCGCATTCGTCTGATTGCGGATAATAAGGCCGAGGTTTGCTATTTTAAAAAAACAGACGGCGTGATACTGGGCTACGATATGGTTCACGCGGTAAAAATTTCAGGATTTGACGACCCGCGTTTTTTTACTTGGCTTGCCGTAAATATGAAAAATACCGTTTTAGTTACCCTTATCATGATGCTTATTTGCGTGTTTCAGTATTGGCTCTTTTTTAGAAATATCAAAAACAGTCAAATTTCGCTAATGAAAACCAACGCTAGGCTACTAGCCAATAACTCCGAGATGCAAAAGCGCCTATATAGCGACGCGCTAACTGGACTACCCAACAAAACGGCTTTAGAGCGCGACGTAGCGACTATGAAGAGTCCTAAAATCGTAGTCGTGGATATAGACGAGTTTAGAAAGATGAATAACTACTTCGGCGCCGAGGCTTGCGATCAAATTTTACTCAAAATGGCGCAAATAGCTAGAAAATTCGCAAAGGATAACGACATGGCGGCTTACCGCGTGGGGCCTGATCAGTTTGCTCTAGTCGAAGACGCCGATTATTTCATAGACAGATACGAGGATTTGGCAAGCGAGCTTTTAGAGAGTATAAAAGGGCTGGTCATAGACGTGTCTAAAGACGGAGGCGAGCAAATCGAGATAGAGATATACTGCACGGTAGGCTTTGCGCTAGACGAGACCGATACGTTTAAAAAAGCTACGACGGCGCTTGAGTTTGCAAAGCAAAGCGGCAAGGATTTCTTTTGCTACTTTAAAAATATCGACGACACTCCTCAATACGCCGAGCAAATCAAGCGATCAAATATGATACGAAACGCCATAATAAACGATAAAATCGTGCCGTTTTATCAACCGATATTTAACAAAGACGGCAAGGTGTTAAAATACGAAACGCTAATCCGTATCCAAAATAGCTCTGAAATCATCTCGCCGAGCGTCTTTTTAGAGGTTTCAAAACGCATCAAACGCTATACCGATATCGAAAAAATGCTAATCGAAAAGAGCTTTAAGCTAATCAAAGATAAGCCTAGCGCCATCATCTCGGTAAATTTATCCGGACGAGATATGACCGACGGCGACGTGAGCGCGTTTATCATCGAGAGGCTAAACAGATACAAGATCGCCTCAAGGGTAATATTTGAGATACTAGAGGATGAAAATATAGAAAATATCGAGCGTATCGGCGCATTTATCGAACGCGTGCGAAGGATGGGCGCAAAGATAGCCATAGATGATTTTGGCTCGGGTTATAGCAACTTCTCCTATATCCTAAAGCTAAAGCCCGACTACATCAAAATAGACGGCTCGATCATCAAAAATATAGACTCTAGCGAGGATTCTCGGGCGATAGCTAGCGCGATCATAGCCTTTGCTAATCAGCTAGACATCACCGTAATAGCCGAGTTTGTCCACTCAAAAGAGGTGTTTGATACCTGCGTGCGCCTGGGCGTGGACGAATTTCAGGGCTTTTATCTAGGCGAACCGCGAGATAGCCTGCTGGAGTAGCGAGGCGGATAAAACGCTGTCAGGTACGTTCGCGGTCGTCCAGTAATGTGCCCGCGCCAAAAAACCGCAATATCGAGGTCGGTAAATCGCCGTCCTATGCAGCTAAATTTACTCGTGCCTATGCCGCCCGTATCAGCCAAAACCCGTGAATACGGCGGCTTAAGAGCATTTAGCTAAACCGCCCCTAGATTTAAGAGATTTTGAAACAGGAGCTTGAAAAGCAGCTTTTATTCTCAAGGGTGCCGTACAAATTTATGCTAGTTTTTATTCATTTAAATTCTCGCCGATTTTTGCTTATTTTTAAGACATAATTTATACTTTCGGTAAAAATTTATAGGATAATCCGCCTTCCTTCATCGCCAGGCCTTGTCGATCCGTCGTTGTTCGTATTTGCTCGGCGCCTTATTTGACGAAGTTCGTAAATCGTTTGTTCTTTGCTTGTGCCGTTTTTCTCCGCCGTTTGCGTAGTCTTTAAGGGTGCGGCCCGCTTTTATCGCCTTAGTCGTTTCCTTTAGATGTAATTTAGCGCAGCGCCTTTGTCTATTATCTGTACGTATTTTAAAGCGGTTTTACGCACGGCGTTTACAAACGCGGCTCTGTTAGCTTCGCAAAATAGCGAGCTTGCTTTTTTAAAGGTCACGGGTTTGATAAATTTGCTATTTGGCGAAATCGAGGCTAAATTTATATTTGAAAAGGCTTTGATTATGCGCGCGAACCGATGCCTCGTATCTTTTTGGCTTGGTCGCTCTAACTTAAATTTTACGCTACGAATCTGCGACGGATTGGGGTTTGGGCGTTTTTCGTTTATAGCCTAACGGAGGCTTATCTCAATTTGATCGCGCAGTAGATATTTTTAGCCTAAATTTGCGCTTTGATCTTTTCGTAAAGCGATAAAATTTCGTCTTTTTTGATGATAAAGCTATTTTTGTTTGCGATGAGGTACGCCGAGCTTTGCATGATAGTCTGGGCAACTTTTAGTCCGTTTTGTTTCATCGTCGTGCCCGTTTCCACGACGTCTACGATAGCATCGGCAAGGCCAACTAGCGGCGCTAGCTCGATCGAGCCGTATAGCTTGATGATTTTTAGAGCGGTAGCCTTCGCGGCGAAATAATTACGCGATATGTGCGGCATTTTGGTGGCGATTTTTAGCTCGGGCGCGTTTAAATTTAGATCCTCGCCCTCTTTGACGCCCACGCAGACGCGGCATTTGCCGATCTTTAGATCAAGTAGGCGCAAGACGTCCGGGTGATGTTCCTCAAGTACGTCAAGACCTACCACGCCGATATCGGCAGCGCCGTTTACGACGTAGGTCGGGATGTCTTGGTTGCGAACCATTAGAAATTTAAAATCGCCCTCGCTCATCAGCAGTTTTCTGTCCTCAAATTCAAACGAGCTATTAAAAATTTTCCTAAAAATCTCAAGCGTTTCGTCGGCAATGCGGCCTTTGGGTAAAGCAACCGTTAGCATAAAATGTCCTTTTTTTGTTCGATTAATTTTTGCATCCCGCGAAAAACGAGCATACGGTCGTAGATGCTGTCGGTAAAAAAGCGCGATAAAAACTCGCCGTCGCCGCCCGTGAAGTAGATTTTCGAGCCGTTTGCCATGTTTTCGATGAGGAGCAAAATTGGTTTTATGATGCCGTAGCTTACCGCGTCGGCCGTTTTTTGCGGGAGCGCGTCGAGATCGATTTGTGAATTTAGCGAGATTTTAAGTCTGGGCGAAATCGTTTCGCAAGCCTTTAAAAGGTGCGAGATACCCGGCATTATCGTGCCGCCAAGATGCATCGAGTTCATCATTACGTCCATTGTTATGGCGCTACCGGCATCGATGATGAGGCCGTTTTTTACGGCGTAGCAGCTAGCGACTCGGTCGATACCAAGGCCGCTATAGATAGTATCTAGCTCGAAATACGGCTCTAAATTTACGAATTTAGATAAACTGCGAAGTCTTTGAGTCATCTCGTCGTTTACGCTGATGAAATAAATCCTCTCATCGCTTTTAAAATCTTTGAAATTTTCGAGCTTGATTTTGGTGATTTTGCCGTCTTCAAAAAAGGTGGCGTTAGTATTGCCTACGTCACATAGAGTCATATTTGTAGCCGTTTTCTTTCATCAAATTTACGGTTTTTGAGCAGATATCCGAGCTATAAAAAATAGCCTTTTTCTTAAAATTTATACCCGTTTGTTCGGCGATTTTGCTAGCTATTTCATCAATCGCTTCAAATTCTTTGCTCAAAAATCTAGCCTTTGCGCTGCGAAAAAATATAAGCGTATAAAAGCCCTTCATATCGACGCCCGTAAGCGCGGCAAGGGTCTTTTTTTTGGTAAATTTATCAAGCTGTGTCCAGCTTAAATTTTTTAAAACAATCTTTTTAGCTTCCAGAACTTGATAAATTTCTTGCTTCGTCATTTAAGCTCTAGGCTGTAATCGTCGTAGTAAAATTCTTTCGCGCCGGCGAAAATTTGGCTCTCGACCTCGTCTGAAAGCTCGTAAATTTTGGCGTTATCAAGCGCTAAATCGGTCTTGATTAGATAACCCGTTTTTTCCATTATATAAAGCGAGCCGTTATAAACGGTGGCGCTTGAAAAGATGGCGAATTTAAAATACGCGTCTTTAATTTTTTTCAAATTTAGGTCGCTAAGCACGATTTTGCCGTCTTTTAGTAGGATATATACGTGTTCGCCGTTTATGACTACGTCTTTGATCTCGCCGTTAAAATAAACCGTTTTTTCCGGATTTATCGAGACGATACGCTTGCCAGTGGCGGCTATCATCGTGTCGTTTACGACGTTTAGAGATATTACGTTGTTAAAAAACTGTTCGCTGCTAACGATTACGTCGCGTAAAATTCGGCCTTGGCTTTTATCTACGATCATGATCTTGCCGTCAAGCGTAGGGAAAATGACGAGCGAGCTCATAAATAACGGCGCCGCGACGCGGGAGTCTTGCGCATAGACGTTTGAGCTCTCAAACTCGAGCAAAACCTCGTTTGTCGAAATATCGATGAGATATATGACGTTACTCGCGGTTAAAGCAGCGAGCTTGTCGCCCTCAAGAGCGGCCGATACGACGGCTTGGTCAAAGCTTCTTTGAAATAAAATTTCGTTTGAGCTATTTTCGACGACCAAGTTTCCGTTTAAATCCGAGCTGATAAATTTACCATCGCCGTAGTTTAACAAGGTTGAGCCCTTTGGCAGCTTTATCTCCGGCGCAAGTAGGCCGCTTTTGGTTATAACCATGCCGTTTTTTAGCACCGCTCCGTTTAGGCTCGCGGTCGCGATGCTAGAAGGCAGCCTGTTTTCCGAGATTTTTTCATTTTGCACGTCGGTCGGTTCGAAATATTGCCTTTTCGTGCTGCATCCGCCGAGTACGGCCACGCACAAAACGGCGGCTAAAATAGTCTGAAATTTTTTCATTTTGTTTTTCCTTGGTAATGTTCTAAATTTTTGACGAGATCTTGGAGCTGCGAATTTAACGGGATTTTCTTAAATTCGTTTTTGGCTTCGTCGATTTTATCTTCTTTTAATAGCTCATAGCCGTTAATCGCGGCTCTATACGAGCTTAAAATTTGACCGCCAGGCTCGTTTAATTGGGATTTTACGATATCTTTTAAAAGCGGATCGATCTGCTCGTTTGCTAGCGATTTTAACGCGTTTGTGTCGTTGTTATCGACGGCGATTTTAAATTCGTAAAGCGTGTAAAGAGAGGCGTCTTTTTGCTTTAGCTCGGCTTTTGCTTGATCGTCTTTTGGGTTAAGTATTAGCTTAGCATAAGCGGCGTTTGCGGCTTTGAAATCTTTTTCTTTTAAGGCGTCGTTTACGTAGTATCCGATCGCGCCGATCGCGCCTAAAACGACCGCGGTTATGATAAATTTGCTATATTTTTTAAAAAATCTTTCGCTTTTTATCATATTTTCTAAAAATTGTTCTTGAGTGTTTAGCTCTTCTTTTATGGAGTTGATATCGTCTTTGATAGCCAAGCTTTTTCCTTAAAATTTTAGATATTGAAAGTTCGTAATTGTAGCATAATAATTATAAAACACCATAAAAATCAAGACAAAATGTGCTATAATGCGAGAAAATTTAAAAATTTAAACGAGGTTTTATGCAAATAGACGACACTCTGCTGGCTAAGCTTGAAAAGCTCAGCTCGCTTAAAATAGGCGAAGAGAAGCGAAAAGAGATTGAAAATCAACTTAGCGAGATTTTAAATTTCGTAGATATACTAGACGAGCTGGATTTAAGCGACGTTGGAGCGGTCGTAAGCTCCATAGACGGCGGAACTCCGCTAAGAGAAGACGTAAGCGTAAGCTCGGACGTGATAGAAACGATACTAAAAAATGCTCCTATGAGTAGCGAGCATTTTTTCGTCGTACCGAAAATAATCGAATAAGGAAAATATAAATGGAAGAAATAAAACAGGAGCGCGTAGGCGACGCGCTAGAACCAAAAAAAATAGACGTAAGCCTAGAAACGCTTCTAAAAACCGTCGTGCATAATAAGGCGAGCGACTTGCACTTAGTCTCAAAAAGCGAACCACAAATTCGCATAGACGGAACATTAAGACCGCTTGAGCTGGGAGTTTTGAGCGGACACGATATACAAGATATCTGCTACGCTTTGATAACCGATACTCAAAAAAGCGAGCTTGAGGAGGATAAGGAGCTTGACTTTGCGATAGAGCTTCCGGGTGTAGGACGCTTCAGAGGCAACTACTACTACACCTCAAACGGAGACCTGGCTGCGGCGTTTCGTATAATCCCTACCGACATACCGTCTCTTGACGATTTGAGAGCCCCGGGCGTTTTTAAAGAGGTCGTAAAGCGTGAAAAGGGCATGATACTGGTTACCGGACCGACCGGTAGCGGTAAATCCACCACCCTTGCCGCGATGTTAAACGAGATAAATTTAAGCCATAGAAAACATATCCTAACCATCGAAGATCCCGTGGAGTTCGTGCATACGAATAAAAAAGCGCTTTTTTCTCAAAGAAACGTCGGTACGGATACTCACTCATACGCTAAGGCTCTAAAAAGCGCGCTTCGCGAAGACCCCGATATCATCTTGGTGGGCGAGCTGCGCGATAGAGAGACCATATCTACGGCTATTACGGCGGCTGAGACCGGACACTTGGTTTTTGGAACCTTGCACACGAACTCCGCTATCCAGACTATCAACCGTATCATAGATAGCTTTGAAGGCGGCGAGCAGCTTCAAGTGCGAAATATGCTCTCGGTTTCTCTAACGGCGGTTATATCGCAAAGCTTGCTTCCTAAGACTAGCGGCGGACGAATCGCGATTCATGAAATTTTGATAAATAACAACGCTATCGCAAACCTCATACGCGAAAACAAAGTACATCAAATTTACTCTCAAATGCAGCTAAATCAGCAAGTAACCGGCATGATAACTCAAACTCAGTCCCTAATGAAAGCACTCAGAGCAAATCAAATAAGCAAAGAAATGGCAATGAGATACTCCACCAACCAGCAAGAGTTGGGACCGCTACTGGGGATGTGATGGAGTTTGTTACGCTATTTGACGTGGTCGTAGTCTCGCTTGTGCTGATACTAGGCATAAAGGGCGTGATAAGCGGTCTTATTAAGGAGATATTCGGGCTTGTGGGGCTTATCGGCGGTATCGTGGTAGCTAGTAGATTTGCGGCAAAAGCCGGACAAATCATCAGCGACAAAGTCTATAAGCTAGACGGGGATACGGTTGTTTTTTTTGCCGGGTTTTTATCGACGCTCATCATTTTTTGGGTCGTTTGCTTGGGCATAGGCGCATTTTTATCAAAACTAGTCGGCCTAAGCGGACTTGGATTTTTAGATAAACTAGGCGGTTTTGTCGTGGGTAGCGCTAAAATTTTCCTAGTTTTTGCGGTACTAATAGTAACGGTATCCAATATTCAGGTGCTAAACAATAAGATTGAGCCGTATTTTACCGGAAGCAAGCTATACCCCGTGCTACTAGAGACAGGTAAATGGATAATGAACGTAGACGTAAAGGCGATAGCCGGCGGCGTGGGTAATATCGAGACGCCTTTTGACGCCGCCAAACAAGAGCATAAACCGAATTTAGAGCTAAATTCGACGATTTAAGGAGCAAAGATGACTATCGAAAATTTAGAATACGACGCCCTTCTTGAAAAATTCAAAAAAATTTTAAGAGATAACGGGTTAAAATACACGCAGCAACGCGAAGTTTTGTTAAAAACGCTTTATAATAACGACGAGCATTTTACTCCGGAGAGACTATATTTTTTCATTAAAGAGACCTATCCCGACTTAAACGTCGGTATCGCGACCGTTTATAGAACGCTAAATTTACTCGAGGAAGCCGAGATGGTAACATCTATCAGCTTCGGTTCGCAAGGGAAAAAATTCGAGCTTGCCACCAAACCCCATCACGACCACATGATATGCCGTAGATGCGGAACGATCATAGAGTTTGAAGATCAAACGATAGAAAAAAGGCAATCCAGCATAGCAAAAGAACACGGCTTTAAGCTAACCGGACACATGATGCAGCTTTACGGGGTATGCAAGGAGTGTATCGCCAAAGAGGCAAAGGGCGGCAAGTGATATTTGAAAATCAACTGGAAATCCAAAGACTAGAGACCGCAAATGAGCTGCGAAACGCGGGCGTAAATCCCTACCCGCATTTTTTGCGCCGCGATATGGATATAACTAAATTTAGGCTCAAATTTAAACATATTATAGACACCGAGGAAAAGAGCGCCGAAGGCCAGCTAGTAAGCCTCGCCGGACGCGTTAAGCTCATCAGGGATGCGGGCAAGGCGATATTTGCCAACATCGAGGATGAGGACGGCAATCTTCAAATTTATTTTAGCAACAAGACGCTTGATCCGGATTGGTTTAAGGTCGTAAAGAAAAATATCGAAGTAGGCGACATCATATACGTGCGCGGGTATGCTTTCGTCACGCGAACGGGCGAATTTTCTATGCACGTTAGCGAGCTAACTTTGGCGTCAAAGGCCATTTCGCCGCTTCCCGAGAAATTTCACGGACTAACGGATATCGAGACCAGATACCGCCAGAGATACCTCGATATGATAATGAATCCCGAGGTTAGGGCCGATTTTAAGCGTCGCTCGGTTATCGTTAGCACGATTCGCAGATTTTTCGAGGACAAGGGCTTTTTAGAGGTTGAGACTCCTATGATGCACCCGATCCCCGGCGGAGCTAACGCTAAGCCTTTCGTTACGTTTCACAATGCGCTTGGCGTGGAGAGATTTTTACGCATCGCGCCCGAGCTTTATCTAAAGCGTCTCATCGTGGGCGGCTTTGACGCCGTTTACGAGATGAATAGAAATTTCCGCAACGAGGGCATGGACCTAACGCATAATCCCGAATTTACGAGCATCGAGTTTTACTGGGCGTGGCACACTTATCACGATTTGATGGGGCTAACAGAGGAGCTATTTAACGTGCTTCTTGATAAACTAGATATGCCTAAAATCATCGAATTTGACGGTATGCAGATCGATTTTAGCAAGCCGTTTAAACGCATAAGCTACAAAAAAGCACTCGTAGAAATCGGCGGGCTAGACGAAACTATCATTGACGATAAAGATAAAATTTTAGCCAAGCTCAAAGCGGACGGCTTTGAGGCAAACGCTAAACTTGATTTAGGGCATTTGCAGGCCGAGCTTTTCGACAACTACGTAGAGAGCAAGCTGACCGATCCGACCTTTATCATCGACTATCCGATCTCTATCAGCCCGCTTTCTCGCAGAAGCGACGCAAATCCAGATATCGCCGAGAGATTTGAGCTGTTTATCGCGGGACGCGAGCTGGCTAACGGCTTTAACGAGCTAAACGACCCAATCGATCAGTACGGCCGTTTCGCTTCACAGATCGAAGCCAAAAACGCCGGCGACGACGAAGCTCACGAGATGGATGAGGACTACGTGAGGGCTCTTGGCTACGCGATGCCGCCTACTGCGGGTCAGGGTATCGGCATAGATAGGCTCGTGATGCTACTAACCAATAAAAAATCCATCCGCGACGTGGTGCTTTTCCCCGCGATGAGACCGCAAAAAAACGAAACCAAGGAGAATTAATGAGTTTTCAAAGCTACGATAAAGAAATTTTCGATTTAGTAAATTTAGAGCTAAAACGCCAATGCGACCACCTCGAAATGATTGCGAGCGAAAATTTTACCTACCCTGAAGTAATGGAAGTAATGGGCTCAGTCCTAACCAACAAATACGCAGAAGGCTATCCAGGCAAACGCTACTACGGCGGCTGCGAATACGTCGATCAGATCGAGCAGTTAGCGATCGATCGCTGCAAAGAGCTTTTTGGTTGCGAATTTGCAAACGTGCAGCCAAACTCAGGCTCACAGGCGAACCAAGGCGTTTACGGCGCGCTTTTAAATCCTGGCGATAAAATTTTAGGCATGGATCTAAGCCACGGCGGACACCTAACGCACGGCGCAAAAGTAAGCAGCTCGGGTAAAATTTATCAGAGCTTTTTTTACGGCGTGGAGCTTGACGGACGCATAAACTACGATAAGGTGATGGAAATCGCGCAAATCGTAAAACCTAAGATGATCGTCTGCGGCGCAAGCGCATATACGCGCGAGATCGAATTTAAGAAATTCCGCGAGATCGCCGACGCAGTAGGCGCTATACTCTTTGCAGACGTAGCGCACATCGCGGGACTAGTAGTCGCAGGCGAGCATCAGAGTCCGTTCCCGCACTGCGACGTGGTGAGCTCGACTACGCACAAGACCCTTCGCGGACCTCGCGGCGGTATCATCATGACAAATAACGAAGAGTACGCCAAAAAGATAAATTCGTCCATCTTCCCCGGCATCCAGGGCGGACCGCTAGTTCACGTTATTGCCGCAAAGGCGGTGGGCTTTAAACACAACCTAAGTCCAGAGTGGAAAATTTACGCCAAGCAAGTTAAGGCAAACATCAAAAAACTAGCCGAAGTTTTGGTAAAACGCGGCTTTGATCTAGTTAGCGGCGGTACCGATAACCATCTGGTTTTAATGAGCTTTTTAAACCGCGATTTTAGCGGTAAAGACGCCGATATCGCTCTTGGAAATGCCGGCATAACGGTAAATAAAAATACGGTCCCGGGCGAAACTAGAAGCCCGTTTATCACAAGCGGTATCCGCATCGGAAGTCCGGCGCTTACGGCTCGCGGTATGAAAGAAGCGGAGTTTGAAATCATCGCAAACAAAATCGCCGACGTGCTAAGCGATATCGATAACGCTGAGCTTCAAAGCAAGGTGAAATCCGAGCTAAAAGATCTTGCGAGCAAATTTATTATCTACGATAAGGCGACTTATTGATGCAAAGCATAGACACCGCGCTAATCAAAATGAACACGAGCCACTACTGGATCAAACGCGATAATATCGTAAGCAAGATCGAGTACAAGGGGCGTACGTTTTTTAATAAATTTGAGCTCATAAACGAGCCTCTAAGCTATCAGGTGATAAAAGATCACGACGAGGGCAAGATCACGGTCGCGCACTCGCTGATACTGCCGGGCGACAAGGTCGAAAATATCGTATTTGACTACAACGGCAGGATGCCCGAGCGCTTTTGGCACCGAGCTCAGCTTTTGCTCCGCGAGGAGGGGTTTATAAATTTTACCGCTTACGAGAGCAAGACACCGGGGCACTTGCACCTCTACGTGCATAAAGGCCACACGACGCTAAACGAGGGCTACCAGATCGCAAATAAGCTATCTATACTGCTTAGTTCGCGTTTGGTTAAAGAGTGGAGAGTGTTTCCGACGATGGAGCTACCGAAAGAATTTAACATCTTGACGTTGCCGTATAAAGTTTATCAAAAAGAGCGCGGCGCAAGCTGGTCAAAACATATGTAAGGAGTAAAAATGGAGTATAACGAGCTAAGAGACATTATGCTTGATAATAACGAAGACAAAAAAAGCAAAAGCGTCAAAAGGATACTCGTCCTAGTCGCCGTCTTCGTTATTATATTTTTGGCGGTTTTGATCGCGATGAAATTTTTAAATTCATCCGAAACCAATGCCCAGATAGCCCAGCCCGACTCTAGGATGACTCTACCGCCAGAACCCGATAATACCAGAAGTATCCCGCAGCAAGTAAACGTGCCTACGCCGGAGCAAGTAGCTCAAGCTCAGCCGCAACCGCAGCCCGAGCCGACCCAGCCTTTAGTCCAGGAGCCGCAGCAAAATAACTTTGAGCAAGTGCCTATCGTGCCTGAAAATAAAGGTCAAGATAGCTTTGAAGATATGGTAAAGTCGCTCAAAGAAAAAGAGGATAAAAAGCAGCAAGAGGCACAAGCCGGCGATCCCGCTACGCCTCCGACGGAGCCTGCTACCATACAAGGCGCACTAAAGCAAAACGACGCTCCTAGCGCACAACCAAGCGAACCAAAAGCAGAGTCTAAACAGCACGCAAACGTCGTAAAAACAAAAGAGCAGAAGCAAAAAGAGGCGAAAAACGAAAAAATAGCCAAACAACCAAAAGCAACCGATGCGCATAAAGAAAAAGTTGCAAAGCAAAAGCCGACTAAGCAAACTCCGGCCTCCGGTGGCGACGAGGCCCACAGCGGTAGCTATATACAGGTTTTTGCGGTAAAGCACTTTAACGAAAAAGCGCCCGAGCTTGGCAAGCTAAAAGCCGCAGGCTACGCATACAAGCTATATAGAACGAACGTAAACGGCGATGAAATCATTAAAGTACTCGTCGGCCCTTATAGCGGAGCCCAGCTAAAAAGCGAGTTAGCCAAGATCAAGCAAAACGCCGCTCCAAACGCATTTATCGTAAATATAAAATGAAAATTTTCGCCGTTTTCGGCAACCCCGTCTCTCACTCCATCTCGCCCAGACTGCATAACGCGGCTCTGGGCGAGCTTGGTCTATCTCGCGAAGCCCTCTATACTCGCTACGAGCTAACGGACGGCTCGCGACTCATCTCTAAATTTAAAGAACTAAAACTAAGCGGCGCAAACGTCACCGTCCCGCACAAAGAGGCTGCGCTCGCGCAGTGTGACGTCGCGGATGAAACGGCTATAAAAATCGGCTCCGTAAACACTCTTGTCTCTCGCGGCGGCAAAATTTACGGCCACAACACCGACGCGCCTGGATTTTTGCGGGCGATAGAGAGTTTTGGGCATATAAAATCAGCTCTCGTTTTGGGTGCGGGCGGGGCGGCTAAAGCAGTCGCCTACGCGCTAAAGAGCCGCGGCGTGCGAGTTTGCGTGCTAAATAGAAGCGAGGGGAGACTAGCAAATTTCGCCGAATTTGAAAAATTTAGCTGGGCGAATTTCGCCGAATTTAAAGGCGGCAAATTTGACCTCGTCGTAAATACGACCTCAGCGGGGCTAAAAGATGAAAATTTACCCACGCCCACCGAGCTTTTGCGTCCTATTTTTGATGAGGCTAAATTTGCCTTTGACGTGATTTACGGTAAAAAAACGCCATTTTTAAATTTAGCCGCCGCTAGCAGACTCGCGCATAAAGACGGCTTAGATATGCTACTTTTTCAGGCTGCTTTGGCGCTAAATTTATTCTTTGACGGCTCGCTTGACGAGGCCAAAATCCAAGCCGCGATGCAAAAGGCGTTGAGGCTTGGGTAAATTTTGCTTTAAATTTTATAATTTTTTTGTTTTCTTGCGCATTTTGGCAGTCAAATTTGCTCAAACTTAAAACTGCTTTGCGATAAATTTGTGTAAAGTTGCGTCCAGCGTGTAAATACGCCGCTGCGTGGATAAGCCAAAGTAGCCGTTTTTTGCAGCAAAATTTAAAACATCGTAAAATATAGCATCAAATTCGGCGATAAATTTAGTATTTTTGCGATGCGAGTCTAGGAGATAAATTTGAAAACAGAAGACAATCAGATGCAAAATTTAAACAACAATCCTCAAAGCTCAAATTTGACGAATCCAGGCTCAAATAAATTTACAAGAGACTACGACAAAGAGCCGATAATAGTAAAAAACTACGAGGATTTCTTTGTTGAAACACTGTTTTTTATGCCGCTAGCATTTGGTATTATCGTAACTATTTTTGTTATGGGGTGGGTTGAAGATAAAAGCATAGACAACATCTTGTCGTTTGTCACAGCGTTAGCCTGCATAGCGTGCTGGATGATTATTAACTACTTCTTTTATGTGATAAAGAAAAAAGATACCGTTCATTTTATGAACGACTCGGTTAAATTTTATGAAATCGGCATTTTAAAGCATACTTCATCGCTTAAGAATTTAGACGAGTTGATTTGCAAGCCGCTAGACGCCAGTATGCCAAACAAGGGAGTGCGCGATATCGTCTTGTATATAATAGTATTATGCGGCTTTTTTGGTATGTCTGGTAGCTTGCTGTTTGTCGTTTTATTTGTGATTTTTGTTTATCTTGGAAATATAATCATAAAAATATTTTTCCAGCTGGCAACGCAAGGAAATTTAAGCGGTTTTACGCCGTTTCCAGCTATTATCATAGACGAGCCGCATTATCCAAACGTCAAATTCGTTACGTATTATCACGCGCTTTGCAAAAAATATTTTATAATTTTTATTTTCGATAAAGACAAATATGCAGAGATCAAAACCTACTTTTTAGATAGAAAAAACATAAATATCGACGAGGTTAAAAAATATTATTTGCCTTAAATTCGTATCGTCAATAATGAGAAGTCTGCAAAATTTAGCTTAAACAAGCGTTGGCTACTTATCTTGAAAAATCAAATTTTATGAACAACTTTAACTCGCCGCGGCGCAAATTTTACTAGGTTTCGCTCGGTAAATTTGAGTCAAATTTACTCGTATCAAATAAATTTAGTCTTTCGCTCCGCTTACTCTTAAAATCGCACAGGTTAAATTTAAAGCAAAAGCCTGTCAGTCTAGCTACATACGCTCAAATTCGCTTAAATTTATTCGCCCTTTTTGGCTTGGGTAGGTCAAATTTGGAACCAAATTCGGCTCGGGTTGCTTTGGGCGGATTAAAACCGAAGCCCGGGCCGAGCACGCCTTGCTCGAATTTAGCCCAAATTCACCTGCCGCCTAAGCTTTTGCAGGCTAAATTTAGCTCAAATTTAACCCGCATAGATTTGCTATTTTGCGTCTTTTTGCTTTTGTGCCAGCTCGGTATAGTAGTCGATTTGCTCGCGTTTTAGTATGCGGATGAAGTTCGTGCTGCCTGCGACTCCCGCAGGATAGCCGGCCGTCATGATGTAGGACTTGTCGCGGCTAACAAATCCCAGCTCGGAGGCTTTTTTGATGGTGTTTGCCACGAGTAGATTAAGGTCGTCTCTACCCAGCACGAAAGCAGGCGTCACGCCCCATGCCAGCGTGAGCTGATGGGCGGTCTCCTCGTCGTGCGTGATAGCGATGATGTCTTTATTTGCGCGGTATCTGGCCATCTTTAGAGCCGATTTGCCGGAGCTTGTTATCGAGATGATGCTTTCTACGTCCAGCTGTACGGCCAGCCTAGCCGAGCTAGCCGCGACCACGTCTATGTCGTCGTAGCGCTCGAATTTATCGAATTTATTAAACGGATAAATCTGCTGCGTCTGGACGATGGTGTTTCGCATCGCCTGCACGACGGCGACCGGGTTTTTGCCGATGGCGCTCTCTTCGCTTAGCATCACGGCGTCCGTGCCGTCTAGTACGGCGTTAGCTACGTCGCTGATTTCTGCTCTAGTCGCCGTTTCGTGTTCGGCCATGCTTAGCATCATTTGCGTGGCGGTGATGACGGGCTTTGAGGCTTCGTTGGCCTTTTTGATGATGAGTTTTTGGATGGTCGGAACCTTATAGTATGGCACCTCGATACCCAGATCTCCGCGCGCGACCATCACGCCGTCGCTAGCCTCTATGATCTCGTCTATGTTTTCTACGGCGTCGAATTTTTCTATTTTTGCGTAAATTTTAGCCCGCGAACCGAAATTTTCTAAAATCTCGCGCGCTTTTACGATATCGTTTGCGTTTTGCACGAAAGAAATAGCGACGAAATCTACGCCGTTAGCCGCGCCAAATCTCATATCCTCGCGGTCTTTTGGCGTGATGACGTCGATGTTGATTTTGGTGTTGGGGAAATTTACGCCTTTATTGGAGTTTAGCGTTCCGTCGTTTTCGATGCGCGCTAGCACCGCTTCGTCTTTTTTGCCGCTGCCCGCGCGCTCTACTTTGGCCCTGATGGAGCCGTCGTAGAGGTAGATGTATTCGCCCTCTTTTAAAAGCGGCAAAATTTGAGGCTGGTTTATGCTTAGCTTGTAGCTGTTTTCGCCCGTTTTTTCGCCTAAGATTTCGTCTTTATACACTTCAAGCGCGTTGCCGGCTTTTAGCCCAAAGGGCTCTTTTAGCTTGCCGACCCTTATTTTTGGGCCGCAGATATCTTGAAATATACCGATCGGGCGCCCGATTTTGGCTTCGACGCGCCTGATTTTTTCGATCGTTTCTTTATGGTACTCGTGCGAACCGTGGCTGAAATTTAGCCTAAACGCGTTTACGCCGGCAAGCGCTAACTGCTCGATAATCTCTTCGCTTTGGCTTGATGGGCCGATAGTGGCTAGGATTTTAGTTTTTTTCGTCAAATTCGATCCTTTTGTTAAAGTGCTTCATTTTACATCAAATTTGAAAATAAATTTACGTTTTTTCGGGCAAAGAAGAAAATTTAATATTTTTAAAGCGGCTTTAAATTTGCTTAAGTATAATCGCTAAAACTATTTTTAAGGAGCAAAAATGAAAAAGTTTTTAGCACTCTTGGCTGTTTTTGGCCTAGCGCTTGGCGCAAATGCCGCGGACAAGACCTACAAGCTAAAGCTAGCTAGCACTTGGGAGGGCACTACGCCTGTTTTGGGCGATGCGGCAAAAGAATTTAAGCGCGTCGTCGAGACGCTAAGCGACGGTAGGCTAGAGGTGAGGATAGACTATCCCTCTAAGCACAAATCTCCGTTTGGTATCCTAGATTTTGTAAAAGGCGGCCAGTACGACATCGGCTACACGGCGTCTTACTACTACAAGGGCAAGGACGCAAACACTATGTTTTTCACCGCTGTGCCTTTTGGTATGACCGCGACTGAGCTGCGCGCTTGGTATGAGTTTGGCGGCGGCAAGCAGCTAGAGGAAAAGGTATTCGACAAATACAATATCAAAGTTTTTCTAGCGGGAGATACCGGCACACAAATGGGCGGTTGGTTTAAAAAAGAGATCAAAAGCGTAGACGATCTAAAAGGCCTAAAGATCAGGATCCCGGGCTTTGGCGGCGAGGTTATGGCACGCGTGGGAGCGACGATAAACACGATCCCGACCGGCGAGCTATATATGGCGCTAGAGATGGGTACGATCGACTCGGTCGAGTGGGTGAGTCCTGCGTTTGATATGGGCTTAGGCTTTCACAAGATCGCTAAATACTACTACACCGGCTGGCAAGAGCCGAGCGGTCAGACTCAGTTTTTCGTAAATAAAAAGACCTACGAGAAGCTACCTGCCGACCTTCAGGCTGTGATCGAGGCTGCGGCTAACGAGGTAGCTAGCATGCTAAATAGCCGCTCGTTCTTTGATAATGCCGAATACTGGGCTAAAATGAAGGCCGAGTATCCCGATATCGAGGTTCGCTCGTTCCCGCAAGATGTCATAGACGCGCTTAGAAAAGCAAGCGACGAGATCCTAGACGAAGAGGCGGCCAAAGATCCGCTATTTAAAGAGATTTTGGACTCTCAAAGAGCGTTTTTGGCTAAGGCTCGCGAGTGGACGAAAATTTCCGAGTTCTCATATATCCAAAAAACCACAAAATAACCTCTCGTCGCCCCTTTTTAACGGGGCGGCTATCCTTTTTAATTTTGCGTCGTTTCATTTTTTAATCTTTTACTATTTCGTATGCGTGCTTTTGCGCCGTAGTGTCTAGTAGCGGGCATTTTGACGCGGCATTTGGGCTTAGTTTTTAGCTAGCGGTTTTGCTTTAAATTTGCTTTGCGTTTTTGCGCTAAATTACGATAAATTTACAGCTTCATTGCATATTTAGTTAAACCTTGCGCCGCGTAAACGACTCGCATTTCTTTGCGTTAGGCGTAGCCGCAAATGAGTAAAATTGCTAAATTTAAGGTCGCCGCCAAGTAAGGCTAAAACGCGGACGGCAAATCGCAGCTGTTTTATTTTTAGATTTGCTAGCGTTTATGCAGGTCGTTTGTCTGAAAAAATCCAAACTCGCGAGTTAAATTACTCGCCGTCCGCGAAGACACTTTTTACCCAAAAATCGGCTAAAAATCAAATTTAAACGGCAAAATTCTGCGGAGCGAAACTCGAATTTAAAAACCTTGCGACCGTGCGGCGATAAATTTAAGCTTTGGCCGGGTGGGCGGACGGAAATAAACCGGCAAGTACGGGTTGCGTGCTTAAATCGCGCAAGGCTTAGATACAAATTTGTAAAACCGCTTTTCAAATCAAAGTGAATTTACGCTTAAAATCAAAGTGGGTTAAAAACGGCGATTTTTCACTTTGATTTCTAACGTAAATTTATACGCCTCAGTAGGCTTTTTAAAAATCTATTAAAAGCCTTTTAAGGCCTTTAAAAATTCATCACGATAACTTCCGCGCTTACCTTATCTCTTGCCGCTCCGTTTAGGCTGTAGTTTATTTGGGCTTCCTCAAATCTAAATCCCGCATAGAGTTCTCGCACCGTCTCGCAGTCGTTGTAGCTAAGAATAAATTTGCCTTTGACGTTTCGTAAGACGGCGGCTAAATTTTGATGGTCGTCTATAGTAAAGCCTCTTGGGGTTTTGTAGTAACTCTCTGTCCCGATGTAAGGCGGGTCTAGGTAAAATAAAGCGTCCTTATCGTCGTATTCTTTTATAAGTTTTTCATAGCTCATATTTTCGATCGAGGTGCCCTTTAGACGCTTAGAATATACCGTAAAATCTCTATAGATATTTCCAAAGTTCCTACGTTTACTCATGGCATAATTTGCGCCCTTCGCCCCAAAGCTCATGTTAATAAGATAATAGTAAAACGCCGCGGCTTCTATCTTGTTTCTAGGCTCTAGCTTGCCGTCTTTGATGCCGTAAAATATCTCGCGGCTTTTTAACATGGAGTTTAGATAAAAAGATAAACTTTGCGGCCTTGTTTGAATGGTGCGGTGTAGATTAATAAGATCGCCATTTATGTCGTTTACGACTTCGATCTTAGACGGCGCTTTTTGATAAAACACAGACAAGGCGCCGCCAAAGACTTCGATATATTTGACGTGCGGCGGCATAAGAGAAACAATCTTTGCAGCAAGCTTTGATTTACCGCCTACCCACGCAAACGGAGCTTTTAATTTCTGGGGGGGGGGGATAAGACCCGAGTTATTTCTTTTCATCGTTGCTCCTTTATATCGTTTAAAATCTCCACCTCTAAATCCTTGCCCTGGATAAAACTAAGCAAAGCCTCTAGCGTTTTGACACTCTCAAACACTCCCTCATCATTTGCCCATTTCCCTACCAGTATGCAGCCCTCGGTATGCTTTGGGTAGTTGCCCGCATGTATCTCTATGTAGCGATCTTTCGGTACTTGCTCATTGTGTAGCACCGGCACCACGCGGTTAAATTTTGGCGACTTGTGCCAAGCCACCTGATAAAGTCCCGCCGGTATGCGCCTATCTTTGCCCCTTGCAGTGGTATCTGGTCCTGCGGACTCTAGCGTATAGCCCGTCATCAGCACGGTATTTACGCCTACTAGCTCAAATTTGCCGATAGTGCCGTCGTCGATATTCTTGTATCTACGTATGATCAGTTTCATTTTTTATCCTTTCTTTGAATTTTACGCGCTCTTTGTGTTCGCCCGTCTTACCGATGTTAAAGCTCTCGACGGGGCGGTGATACCCCATCACTCTAGTATAAACGACGCAGCGCGTGCGGTTTGCCCGCAAGCTCTCTAGGATCTCTTTGTCGCTCATCTTAGCTCCTCCTCGTATTCGCTCTTTGCGCAGCCGCCCTCTGCGCCTAGGCTTTCTATCTTTTTGTTGGCGGCTTTGTCGATCTTCCTGCGCACCCAGTCTCCGCCCATAAAGGCGATGATGCCGCCTATGGCAAGAGAAAAGGGCGTGGCGTGCGAAATGAAAAATACTATCTCATACGTCGCCCAGCACAAAAACGCAGACGTTGCGGCCGCGGCAAAAAAGGCTTTTTTTGTTCTATTCTTTCTCGGTCTACCGTTCTCGTCGAGCAGTCCAAGCACCGCCCCGATGAGACCTACGACCATCACCCAAAATATATACCAGTACTCTTTGTCGATCCAGCTCATCTTATCGCCGCCCCGAAAATCAAAGCGAGCAAGACCGCTAAAGCTACCTCTATGATACGCTTTTTACTAAGCTTAAAACCCATGATCTTTCTGATGACTAGCTCGCTCATCTTTTCTCTCCTACGCACAGCGAAAGCAGTCTTTCGACCTCTTCGTGATATGCCGCTATGGCTCCAGCGGTCGATGGATCGCTCTCGTCAAAGCTTGGCTTTGGCGGTAGCTCCACGTCGCAGCGCACGGGCTTGTTCACGTCTTGGTACTGGGTGCGGGCGATGATTTGGGGCTCTTTGTCCGCGCAGCCGCAAAGCATGATCGCCGCAGCGCAGACGGCCGCAAATTTGGCTATTTTTCCAGCTGCTTTCATTTTCCAAGCCCCTAAACAGCCTTTCGTAATAGGCTAAGTTTTGCTCGCAGCTACTATCCCTCGGCGGAGGCTCCATCTTCTCGTATTTGGTTTGTATTTCTTTTCTAAGTCCCGCTTGGCTTTGACGGATCTTTTTCATATCCAGCGCTATACTCTCGATAGCCTCGTTTTGAGCGGAGATTTTGGAATTACATTCGCTTAAATTTGCCGCATAAATTTGGCTTTCCGCCTCTTTGAGCGCTAGCTTTGTTTGCTCTTTTTCTAGCTTGTCTTTAGCATCTTGCGTCTCGGCTTTTGCACTTGAAACTGCGCCGTTTAGCCGCCATATCTCAAGCCCTGCGCCGCCTAGAGCTATCAGTAAAGCGACACCAATGGATATTAGAAATTTGATATTTAAAAAGCCCATTTTACGCTCCTTTTAACAGTTTTATTGCGGCGGTGATGATTAGGATAGCCGCCGCGATAATCGCGAATTTCTTTGTCGATACGTTCATTCTTTGACCTTTCTCATCGGGTGAAACGCCCACACGGTTTTAAGCACTTTTTTGTCCTCGTCCTCGGTGTATTCGTGCCAATTTTCGGGATTTGCGCCGGCTATGTCCATCAGTTTCCAGCCGACGTAAATGCGGATATAAAATCGTTTGCACCAGCGGATCGTGCGGTAGTAGCCAAAACGCTCCCGTCCGTCTTTGAGCCTGCACTCTACCTTGCACCATGAGCTTACTTTGCCGCCGTTTGACGTGACGGACGGGTCTCCGAACGTTTTTATAGAGGCGGGGTCTATCTCACTTGTCTTGACGCCGAGGTATTTGACGCAAAAGTAACCTATTCTATTGCGCAAAAGCCAGCAAAGCCTCGCCCGGTATGTGCGGTTTTTAGGCGGCGGAAAGTGATCCCGTCTCCATCCGCCGTCGCCGTTAATCGCTGCGCTTTGCCCGTCGTAGTAGTCGTCCGCGTCCTCAAACCAGCGAAAACATCGCGGCAGATGGTCGTCGCTCTCTTTGGCGAAAAGTAGTGCGATAGGCACAACGAAAAAGGCAAGTATCTCAAGCGGAAGCTCGATGATGAAATTTTTGGCTACTTGTAGCCATTGTTTTAGGGTGGGTTTCATCGGCTACTCCTCGTTACTAAAAATTTCATACGGCAATATAGCCTCATAAAAGGTCCGCGGCTTGCCGTTGGCAGGCAATCGCGGCACGTACGCTATCCGTACGCCTCGCTCGGTTTCTTCTGCGCATAGTACGCCCACTGGGAGCCTCACGATTTTGCCTTTTCCGGTAATATCGTACATGCGCGTATAGGTTTGGTCTGCGCCGATATAAACATTGATTAAAAATCTAGTTCTCTGGGCTAGAAATAGTTTTTCATTGCTTTGCGGCATTATTGGTATAGGTAGTCGCTCTTTGTTTTTGTATAGAGCATAGCCACGTACGCTGCCATCCTCAAATGTCTCTAGATAGTATAGATCATCGTCTTTCTTATAATACTTGGTCCCTTTGTCATAGTAGTGAGAGCCGATGGCGGCGAGACTAATATACGAATCATGATAAGGAACCTGAGATATGTCTATAGGTCTTTTTGAAGCATTGTCGCCCTCGACTACGATTTTGTAGGCTTTAACCGTTTTTGACGGATCATTTATTTCGATTAAGTAGTCCTGCATTATTACTACCGTACTAGACCCGTAATCAAGGTTTATGTAATTACCTCCGTTTGTTCCTTTGATTTTTAGCCCGGACGAGTGCCTTGTGACGGCGAATTTTGGATCTATAAAATGCATTCTTTCCATTTTATCAAGACTGTCCCCCATACTGCTATTTGTTTCGACCCACTCCTCGGTTTTTGTGTTGTATACATAAAATCTTGAGGATCTGCTAAAATAAAGCAGATCTCCGATTTTATACAAAAATAAAACTTCGGCGCCTGGGTATGGGGCGAGGTCTTGATGTCTTTTTAATATATTCTTGCGGTTTGGATTTTTTATTTCGTCCGATATGATGGTTCTGCCTGACCCCATTGCGCCTATATAAAAATATTTTCCGTTATCCACGTGCAAAACAAGATCGCTGCCTTCCACAAAAGAGTAGACCGAATTGCTCGTATCGTCTATTTTTACGGCTACGCCGTCTGCCGTAACGTCTTGCAAGAAATTAACCATAAAATCGAGATTATTTTGTTTTTTGACGATTTTCGTCTTAAATTCGTTGAATTTCTCGATAGATAAATAAGCCGTATCGTGGTTGTGATCCGCCTTTGAAAAATCGCTATCGATCTTTTTGCTCGAATACGTCAAATTCGTTCTTGTCTGCGTATCGTCTATAAACCCGTCTTTGCTGATTTTCTTCATCGCTTCAAGCGTATCCAGTGCATCAGCAAGCCCGTCTTTTATCTCGCTAACCGCCGTTTCGCTCTTTTTTGCATTGTTCGCACTCTTTGCAGCAGATTGCTTGCACTCTATGGCGTCATTTACGGCAGTGGCTAGGTTTTGAGCTGACAGGGCGGCTGCGTCTCTTGCTTGCCCCGCCTGCTCGGCACTGGCTGCGGCTGCCTCTTTTGAATTCTGGGCTGCATTTGCGTTGCCCTCTGCCTCTACTGCTAGCTCATTCGCCTCTGTCACGAATCTTGGCAAGCACGCTACAAACTCATCCGCTCTTGCGTCGAAATTTTGCGGATCACTCGTAGTTGGTGGTTCTTTGATCTTTGAAATTTGTTTTGCCATGTGTTATCCTTTTTAAAATTTAATATGTTGTTAAAGGGCGTTTAAACGCCCACCTATTGCCTAGCCTAAATTTAAACGACACCCTCGACATTTAAATTTAGGCTGCTTTTCTCCTCTCCCGTGACTTTGAATGAATAGTCTTTTATGAAGCCAAAGAGTATGAGGCTTTTGATGCCTCGATCCTTTTCATCCCCGATAAAGGTCGTAAGCTCTCCAAGGATAGCCATGAGCACCTGATCTTTGCTGTCGATCTGCTTGGTATCCACGACCACTGCGGTGTTGAGATACTTTGCAGCCCTGCCTTTGAGTATTGATATGTCGCCATACTCGTTCTTTTGCTTTTTGGAATAGTCAATCGCTCCAAATTCACACCCAAGCTCAGTGTATCCGATGAAGACCTTTTGACCGATGCTAAGATGACCCAAATTTGCTCCGAATTTATTTGGCGTGAGTGTCACTTCAAACTCGCCAAAGAGCATAGGGACATTCACGATGGTGTCTTTTTTGAATTCTTTTCCATTCTCAAAAAAGAATTCCCACCAGCTCACGCTTGATTTTTTCAGGAGCTTGTCTTGATAGATCTGCTTGCCGTCTTTTTTGATCGTGAGCGTGTCTGCGTCTATGTTGAAAAACGACAAACAATTGATACGCTTTCTTTGCGTATCTATCTTAAAAATTAGCGGCGAGCCGTCCTTTTTTGTGGTCTGCGTGTTTATGAAGCTATCGATCATTGCATTTTTATTTATCGCACCCACGTTCGTGAAATTTTTTATATCGCGATCTGGTGGCTCTTGCATACTTGAAATAGCTTTTGCAGCCTTATATTTTTGCTCGTTGTAGATGATCACTTCATCCTCTGCTACGTTCATACCCTTGCTATATTTTCTTTCCCTGTCAGCTGGCGCGTTTGTTTGCGTCAGCGTAAAATTGACTTTGCTTAATACTGTCATGACACCACCCTCACGAGCTGCGCTCCGTTGTCGTTTGACTCTCTTTGCCTCATATTTACCTCCCTTAAATTTCTCTCGATATTTGTTACGAGTTTTTCGATACGTTCTGTTATTGCTGCAAGCGCTCCTATCGCTCCATCCATATCTACTTTTACACCACGTCCGTCTTTGAGTGGTATGACTGCTTCGTCATACCCAGCCTCTCCTATGAGAGCACGGGTCGGGCGTGTGACGATACCACCATCCGCAAAGGCTTTGTAACCTCTTTTCTTGCTCCATTCAAGCCAGTCAGATCTGTCGTTTGAGCCTGTGATATTTCTTGCAGTTTGCTCGATTTGGGCTTTGAGCTGTTCTTTTGATAGATTTTCAGCCCTTGCTTTGACTACCCAAGCATCAAGCCCAGCTTGTTCTACGCTTCTGCCTATGGTTGAAAGGTAGATACTGTTGATGTCTTTTTCTAGCTGATTTGTGAGCAATGCTCCGTTTGCTGTGGTGGCAGTAGTGGCGATATTTGAGATAGAGCCTCCGCCATACGCTGGGGCTTGCTTGCCTGAGAGTATGGCGTCTTTGACTGCTTGAAGATAGGCTGCTATTGGACTTCCTTCACCAAGAAGCTTCCAAAGCGTATTGATTTGATTTTGAGCGTCTATTTCTAGCTGTTTCTTTTGCTCATTGAGAGCTGCAAGCTGGCTTTCATAGCTATTGTTGGCACTATTTAGAAGCTTATCAAGTCTTTTGATCTGCTCAGATATATCTTGCAACGACGCACCCTTTGCTACGCCCTCGACCTCATTTGCCATTTTTAGCATGCTGTGATGATAATCGGCGTAGGTTGCAGACGTATCTTTTAGGTATTGTTGCTGTTTTGTGATAGCAGAATTAAGCTCGTCGTATGCTTTGGAGTCATATTCGCCTTTTGCGTATGCCTCGCGTGCCCTTTGAAGAGCTAGCATATAGTTGATTTGGCTTGTTGTATTGTCAATGACCGTTTCTCGAATCTTGGTAGCCATACTGGCTAGCTTCTCGATAGCACTCTTTTGCAGATTGAGGTTTGCGAGCTGTTGTTTTTGAATTTCAAGCGTGCTTTGAGCTTTTTCAGCCAGTTTCAAAGCTTCGATCTGCTTCATCACTCCTTGAAGTCCGGTGAGGGATTTGAGCCACACCTCATTGCCGCCATTTGCAGTGAGTAAATTCTTATGCTCGGTGATCAGATTCAAAAATTCCTTGCGTAGCTCGGTGTTGCCTTGCGAAAGAAATTCCTGCATCTGCTGGTAGCTCATCCTGAAAAAATACTCCGCCCACACCTTCGGATCAGCGGTGCTACCTAGCTTTGAGACCTCATTTAGGCGATCTTTGCCAATGTCGCCAGCAAGGCTGCCCGAAAGAACTCTAAATTTTGTATAGATGTTTTGCAAAGTAAGGATGGTCGTATCACTACCCACGGCTTGATAAAAGCTACTTTGGGTTTGAGCGATTTGCTGTGAAAAGCTGATAATAGCTTTGGTGTAGTCATCTTGGGCTTTTTTGGCTTGTTTGTAGGCTTCTGTAAGTGCCTGATAGCGATCCACGCTCTCTTTTGAAAAGTCGCTTTTGAGAGCCTCACGATATGCTTTTTCGATCTGTTTTGCCATGTCTTGACCGACGAAGTCAAAGTCGTTGCCAAGCGCACCTAAACCAGAATTTAACGTTTTAAGTGCATCTATGGCTTCGTCTTTGGCAAATTTCATCTTTTCAAGCTCGCTACTTAGACTTTCAAGTTTTAGAGCTTTGATGTTTGAATTTATCTTGCCGACATACTCCGCAAGTAGCTCATAGGTCTCTTTTTTGTCCTTTTTTGCCTGCTCCATCCAGTAGCGGTATGTTTTTTCAAGCTCCCCTTCGTTGCCTCCAAAGCTTAGAGCCTTATCAAATTTTCGCCCCATCACCCCAGCAATGAGCGCACCGCCAAAGCCCTCATCTATGAGGGTTCGCTTATTATACGTGCGCGCTGGCAAGGTAAAATCACCGCCAGTAAATTCCTTCAAAAGTGTGGATGTGGTGCGGACATAGCTAGATAGCATTTTCACTGTTTCGCTATCTATCGGCGAGGTTTGATTTGAGGTGCTCTTGCTAAACCAGCTTTTTTTAGTTTTTTCCTTCCAGTTATTGACGTCTTTGCTATCAAGCCCTTTCATCAAGCCAAGATTTAAATTTTCGCCTACCTGGTAGCCCCAGTCGGTAATCTTGCTTTTTCCTATCATACCACCGATCGCAAGCACGACAGCAGCCGCTATCCAGCCCCATACTGGCACAGCTGAAAGCGATCCAGCAAGTGCAGCGTATCCACCCACAGCAGCTCCAGCTACCATGCCAGTTTGAGGAGCATAGGTGTTTGCTCCAAACATCTTATCTAGCCCACTTCCGATACCATATCCCACAGCCCCGCCAACAAGCGCACCACCAGTAGCAGCACCTGCGCTGTAATATGGACTGCCATAGCCACTGAGTGCCGCTTGTGCTGCACCGCGTCCAGCTGTGCCGCTAAGCATCGAGTTTGTGCCAAAGAGTGAATTCACGCCTCCACCCATGCCATTGAAAAACGCCCCTGAGCTTGTCCAACCGTTGTTCATCAGATAGCCGCCTATGCTTGAAAACGGCGAGCCAAAGCCTTTGGTAAAGGTGTCATAAGCTGTTTTGAGGTTTGAAATGGATGAGAGTAAATTTGTCGTACCTTTATCCAGAGCAGAAGCACCGCGCAAAATTTGCCCTGTGCTTGAAAGCTCCACATCAGTGCCGCCTACTTGACCTGAAAAGCCACCGCTATCATTTTTTTTCAGTCCAAGATCAGCGGCAAGCTGTGCTAAATTTGAGCCACCACCCAAAAATGAGCCAAAGCCACCAGCTAGCCCTTGTGCTAGCGTGCGTGCGTAAGGGCTGATGAGATCACGCATGAGGTTTGTGCCGATGTCTTTGAGCGCGGTTTTTAGGCTTTTCGTTTTTCCTATGAAAAAGTCGAAGAAGCCATCCTCGACGGTCTTTGACATCGTCGATACTGTATCAGCCCAGCTGTTTTTGATGTCAGAAAAAGCTGTTTTTGCCGTCTTTGTCAAAGGCTCGAAGTATTTTTTCTTTTGAATTTCGAGGTATTTTTTCGCGTCCTCTTCGCTCAAATTTAGCTTTTTTATGGTCTCTTTGACCTTTTTACTCTCTATCGCCCACGCTTTTTCGTATTCGCCGATAGCTTCGTAGTATCGCTTTTCTAGTTCTTCGCGCTCTTTTAGAAAGCTAGCATGCTCTTTTAGGACTTTGTTTGCTTCCTCAGTTTCTAAGATGTCAAATAGCTTCGCCTTTGCTTTGGCGGCAGTTTTTTTATCAATACCAACTTTTAGCCACTCTTTTTCTTTATGCTCGATGTCATCAAGTTTTTTCTCATATTCGCTCATACCAAGGCGTGCGATTTCTCGCAAGGCGTTGTTGTATGAGCCCATATCCTTTGAGGCTTTTTTGGCAGCTTTGGCTACTGGCTCTATCTTTGGTGGCAAGCTTTGCAAAGACTCACCGACATCTTTTGTGGCAGCTTTGGTCTCTTTGGCGGCGGCACGGGTGTTTTCTTTGATTTCATTGAATAGATCTTTTGCGGCTTGCGCAGCTCTTTCTTGCGTATCTTCTACGGATTTATACGCCTCCATAATGCCACTTGAAGCATTGGTCGCAAAATTTACGCGCCCAAATGTGGTCTCTCCATCCCAAAGCCAAGCTATGCTATTGTATGCTTCTTGTGCGTTTTTGATGACGGCGTTGATCTTGTTTTCGATGATGAGAGTGAGCGCATCGAAACCGCTTAAAATAGCTGTCGGGATAGCTAGGAGCACCTTTGCAGCTGTGGCGCCAATATAGAGGATGCCAGAGCCGATGAGTTGAAATGATCTAAAAACATCCTCTCCAAATTCTATGATGTCATCTTTATGATCTTTGATGAGTTTGCCAAAATCATTGAGACCTTTGGTGACAGTTTCAAACATTGGCTTAGTTAGCTCACGCGCTATCTCAGTGATTTCGTTTTTAACCCCACCAAGGGCTACTTCGTAGCTATTTCCTGCTTCGCCGCTAAGCTCTTTAAATTTAGCCAGCTTTTCAATGAGATAGTCATACACCTGCCCGTTTTCATTTGCTTTTTTGAGTTCTTCGTTGGTAAGCCCAACTATTTTCATGAATGAGCCCATTTCGGAAGCGGCTATGACAGTGCCAGTAGCTAGACTATCCATCATAGGGGTTAGATCGTTGATGTTTTTGCCCACGGCTTGCGCGGCAAGTGCGATACTATCCATCGCTTGCACCGCTTTTTCACGGCTACCTTGCCCGGCAGATGTAGCATAAAACATATTGAAAGCACCCGTGATCTCTTCAAGCGTAAATTTTGTTTTTGCGTTGGTTTCGTTTAGCTGATTTAGAATTTTTTCACTTTCAGCCATACCCAAATTCCATTTTTCATGAGCGTCTAAAACACGCCCCATAGAACTTACGTTTGAGGAGTTGGCGGCAATGAGACCAGTTAGCTGAATTTGGAGATTTTCAAAGCTTTTGTTTGCTTCAAAGCCGGTGCTTACGAGATCTTTGAATGCAGCCGTGAGAGCCGCAACCCCGCCTATTTTTAAGGCGAGCGCGGCAAATGAGTCTTTTAGTCCAGCAGTAGCGGTATCTGCTTTTTTGACATTTTTGGCCAGATCTTCGACGTCTGCTTTGGCGGCTTTTAGCTCTGTCGTTTCGCCGTTTATGGTGATGGTTATCTTTACGTCGTTGTCTGCCATTTTTTCGCTTTTCCTATTCTTACATATTGCCTCTTAGGTGTATTTTTTAGCCTTGACCCGCCCCGAAGTGAAATCGTGCGGGCTTGTTACTCAAACGCTGTTCGCGTTTTCCTTCACTGAGGGGCGAGGTTAAGGTGGTTTTTTAATAATTAAAATTTAATCTTGCTTGCTCATAATCGCCACATACCTTTTTGAAGTTTCAAACATCCATAAAAAATCTATTTTGAAGCGTTTGCAAAAGGTGCGCAATACGAGTGTGTCGCACTCAAAGACTGCTCCGTTTAGTCCTTGTCTCACGACCAGAGCGATACCTAGCCCCCGCAATATGAGCGTCTCATAAAAATCAAGCCCAAATTCATCTGGGCTCATTTGAGATTGCACGCAAGCAAGGACGCGCTCTACTTTTTTGAGCGTTCCTTTTCGATCACTGCATCTATCGCGCGCATCACATCGATGTAGTTAAGCCCCTTTTCTTCGATTTCAGCCTTGAAAGCCTCCACGTCTTCACCGCTAAGCGTAAGATCAAATCTCTTCTTTGCAGTCTCATCGACATCGATCTTGAATTTATCTGCTTCCTTGATCTCTTTTTGCTTGGTTGAAATTTCATCTATGATGCCAAGCACATCTTGCAGGGCATTTGCCTTTGCCTTGCCTTCTAGGCATGAAGCGACCTCTTTTTTGATCTCTTTGGCTTCTTCGAGAAGCGCTATCTCGCGCTCTAGGTTTTTGATTGTCTCTACTGTGTCTTTTAGCCCGCCAAGCTCATCATTTAGAGCGCGAGCCTCGCTCTTTTTAAGTTCTCTGTATTCAAGCTTAAATTTAGCTTCATCGATGTTGATTTCAAATGGAAATTTGGTTTTCATTTTGTTTTATCCTTGTATTATTTTTATCAGTTGGCAGGTTATAACTACCATTACTCGTAGCCATCACAAACGTTGTTCGCGTTCGCTACAATGGCTACTCCTCATCCATAAACGTAAATAATTCTTCGTCCGCAGCGCGCAATATTTTGCCTTTGAGCGATAGTTTCGCAAAGTCACTGCCACTAACTGTCAGATCGCCCTCAAAGCTTAAATTTACAAGCGGGATCGTTAAAATTTGAGCTTTGCCGGTTGCAAGGTTTTTACCATCGACGATGATTTTTCCAAGAGAATTCGATAGCTTTTGTGGCACGATCTTCTTAAATTTCACCGGATATGTGCGCGGGGCACATTTATCGATTGTGAAGCTGCCCGCCGCCATGTTTTCGGTGGCGATGTATATTTTTGTGTCTTTTAGCACCGGGTCGCCGATCTTGATTTGCTCGGTGTCTGCCTTGATTGTTTTTCCAGTAAAGAATTTACCGCCTGCCGCGTATGTTTCGCTCTCTACCAAACCCTTGAAACATAGGGCTAGGTTTGGTATGCTAATGTCGCCGATCTCAGTGCTAAACGTGTATTCAGCTTTGGTTTCAAGCTCCATGACACTTTCGCCCAAACTCTCATCGTTTGAAAGCAGCTCTTTTTTCTCTACCGTGCGGTTTAGGCTCACGCTTTGTTGATACCCAAGCACGGTCGCCTCTGTTTTTCCTTGCGGGACAAAGCTCACTGTTGCAGTGGCTAGTCTTGCTATTTTTTCTTGTGCCATTTTTGTTCTCCTTAAATTTTAGTTTTTGAGCCTAGTTTAAATTTATAGCAAGCTAATCGCACTTTGAAGGCAAATCGTACGGGCTGTTCTCTTTGCCTGAAAAGTGGCGATTAGCAGGGTCAATCGATAAACTCGGCTATTTTTATCTTAACGTTGAATTTCACGCAATACAGTGCATTTGTGACAAACGCTGCCTTTGCACCATATACGATGTATTCGCTATTGCTCGCCCCAAAACGAAATAGATCACGGCGCATCTCATCCACTCTTGGCAGTAGCGCGCTTTTGTCGGCATTGAGCGTATTGGCAGCGATGATGACGCCAAATATTGCATTGTCAGTTGATTCATTTACGCGCTCAAAGCCCTCAAACACGAGATACTCGCCGTTTTGTTCGAGAGCTTCGTAGCTTGGTAGCTCTTTGAGTGAAAATTTATCTTTGAGCTGCTTTGCTATTTGGCTGATTGAGTTTGTCACAGCACATCCTTTCGCATCTTGCTTTGATAAAATTTAGCTGAGTGTAGTTTGCCCTCATCATCCACAAAAGGCGAGCTTTTGATAAACTTTTGTGCTGCCTCAAAGATCATCTCATCTTCGGCATTTAGCTGCACTTTGAGATAAATTTTAAGTCTGATATATGCGAAGTCTTCCTTTGCAAAATACGGCACATCTCTACCTTTGCTTATCTCCTCAGCATCATTTACCGCGCGCTCTACCATTTCATCTGTGATCTCGCTTGGGTTTTGCAGGCTTTGCTTAGCCCTGCTGGTTAGTTTCGCTTTCATCTGCGCCTTCTTGCGTGTTTTCATCTGCGTTTTCAGTGTTTTTTGCTTCGGCTTCTTTATCTTTATTTTTATTGTCACTCTTTTTCTTTTTGCTTTCAAGTTCAAGCCCTTGGGCTTTTACAAAGCTTTCGTAGTTTCCCATTGCAGCTCCTTATTCTGTCGGTGCGTTTTTATACGCCATTTGCCATAGGCCGTATCCTGCGTTATCCTCAGTATCCACGCCGTATCTAAACTCTTTTCTCATAAACGCCGCTTCGTTATCGAGCTTGTCCTGAGCGACGAATTCGGCCTCTTTGTTTTTCTGAAGCACGATAGGCTTGACCGCCCTTGAAGTGTCTAGCAGATACCACGTTTTTTTCTTGGTTAGCTCGTAGCACACGAGGATTTCAACCTCTTTATAGAGAGGATTGCTGGCGCCGTTTGCCTTTTTCTCGGCCAAAAATAGCTCCTTGGCCTTTGCTTTTAGTTCCGGCGGTACTACGATGAGATTTGGCTTTATGCGAAGCGGATTTCCGTTATCCTTGATGAGTCTACCCATCTCGGCTACCGTTTTTTCATAGTTTTCCTCGGTTAGCTCCAAATTACTCAAATTTGAAAAACTTTCCCCTTTTACCTGGTGATCGGCGGCGAAAAACTTCTTACCGTCGTAGCAGTCGCCGTTTGACTCAAGTAGACCAAATACCATAGAGTTGTAGTGCTCCGGTACCGCGGCGGCTAGATCTATGATGCGAGGCTTTACGATGCCTAGGTTATCGTATTCGATGACGTCGCGTTTGACCTTTATCGATGATTCCCAATCTTTTTTAGAGATGGTGTAGTTCCAAGCCGCAAGCTCGTTTAGCGTTCTATCTCCTACCCATTCTCGCATACTAGGCATATCCGCTAGCCACGAATAATCGACCGTTACGGTATTTGCGTTTATTTCGGTAGCGACTTTCAAATAATCGCTATTTTGCGTATTTAAAGCGTCGTTAAATACGGTTTTAAAACCTTTTGAAATCGACTCCATATATGCGGCATCAAGTACTCTTCTTGGCATTTTTTCTCCTTTTTATAGACCTAGTTGAGCTTTGACGTCTGGATCGATATCAAGCTCATCTTTTTTGTTTTTCTCGTAGCTTTTTTCTTTTAGCACGCTCGCGGCTTCGCTTTTTGAAACTTCCATAAAGCTATCTAGCGCATTGCCCTCAAGCGCCATAGCCATCTCTTTGCGATTTGGCAAAAGTTCGCCGTTTTTGATGGCGCTTTCTATTCGCGCGGTTTTAGCGTTATTGCGCTCGGTATCAAGCGCTGCTTTTAGCTCTTCTATCTCCTTATCTTTTGCGGTTACTTGCGCCTGTAAAGTCGCGTTTTTCTCGTTTAGTTCGTTAAATTTGACCGCTAGGTCGTCGTTTTGTGACATGTCTTCTCCTTTGGATTGATTATTTAGTGCTTGATTTAGCAAATTTGGGCGATTAACCAGCCCTATACTGCCAATCCTCACCACCTCTCTTATCCCATTGTCGCGGTGATTGACCTCATACGCCGGGCTCATATACCGATATAGTCTCTTTTCTACCAGCTCTTTGCCAATTTGTGTGAATTCTAAGCTCGCATATATGCCATCATCCCTTGCTTCAAGGCTATTTATGTCAAACCACCCCATAGCCTCGCCATCAAAGTGATCGCGGTCTAGCAAAATATCCACACCTTGGCTTTTGGTATTGGTGACGACAAAATTTGCGTCTATATTAAATACCCGCCCGTCGTAGCCGACTATTTGCTGTCCTGCGGGACTGATCTTGACCTTTTCGTTTGTTTGCGCGGTGTTTAGCTCTAAGCAAATCAAATCTTTGGCAAGCTCCATTTTTGCTCCTTCGTTCGTTTCGGTGCATTTTAGAGCTTTTTAAAATTTAAAACACTCTAAATAGCCCTTATATAGAGTGTTTGAAAAAAATTTTTGCGTTATAGTGTCGGCAAAAACGGAGTGTAAATGAGAGAAGTGGCGAAAGAACTATACATAAAAGGAAAAAGCATAGATGAAATTTGCACGGCACTGGGGATCACGCGACAAACGTTTTATTATCATAAAAAAGCAGACTTTAAAAAAGGTATAGATTGGGACGGACTAAAACTATCAAATTTACGCAGCGAAGATGAGCTCGAAAACAAAGAAGCCCTTTTCGTAAATAGCCTCATTGAAAACTATGAGAAATTTTTGCAAACCGCAGGCGAGCTAAATCCCGAGCATATCGAAGATCTTCATAAATTTGCAAAAGCATATTGGTCTATCAAAGCCCCGCGCCAAATCAACCCCAAAGAAATTGAGCTAAAAACTGCTAAAAAGACCATTCAAACTATCGCAAATTTAGCTCTCTCGCAGAAGCAAAGCGAAGTCACCACGTGGCTTAGCGAAAATGCCGACTTAATAATTTCAAGCGTTCTAAAAAATGAAAAGTAAAAATTTAAGCGTTTTAAGCCATTTTAGCCTTTTAGTTATCAAGGGTATCGCCCCAAATGATTTAAACGAATTTAAAGGGGGTTTAAACGTTTTTAAAAGGGGTTTTATCAAATGGATGTGAAAGAATTAAAGTCCTACTTGAAATCACTGCCAAATATTTTAGACGATCAAGGAGATTTTAGGCGCGAAAAAGCACAAAACGATTTTTATTATTTTGCGACGCAGTATTTCGCGCACCAGCTTGGCATAGAGGGCAAGGCAGGGCTATCAAAATTTAAAGAGAGTAGCAAATTCCGCCTATTTGTATATAACAAGCTTGAAAGAGTGTGTGCGGATAGTCGCTGCGTGCTCATAGAAGCTTACAGGGGTGGAGCAAAAACTACGCTCATCACTAGGCTGTATCTACTTTGGCAGCTTCTAAGCGGACGCAAAAACTACGGCATAGTCGTTAGTTCAACCATAGACATCGCAGTTGAGAGCAGCGATACCTTGCGCGTAGAGCTCGAAGAAAACGCAAAGTTAAAAAATGATTTTAAAATTTCAATCGGCGAAAAATGGAAAAGTGAAGAATTTATTTTCTATACCGACAAAAAGCCAAAGAAGCTTAAATTTTTTGGAGCTGGCAAAAAAATAAGGGGTACGAACTTTTTAGGACGCCGTCCTGACATCATCATAGCCGATGATATAGAAAACGATGAGAATGTCGAGAGCCTAGCGCAACGTGAGAAGCTTTATAAGTGGTTTAGAAAGGCAGTTTTAAAGCTGCCAAGTAGGTATGACGATAAATTTAACATCATCGTCGTTGGCACGAGGCTTCATCACGACGGGCTTTTAGCACGCATTAAAAAACTAAGTAGCTTTACTAGCTTTAATTTCCCGCTTGTCGTTAAATTTCCAGACAATATCGACACCCTTAATAAAGACAGCATAAAAACAGCAAAGATCATAAATATGAAGCTTGATGATGAAAGCATGGATAAGTGTGCGATTTTGGCTGAGTTTTTTGATGACAAAGAGAGTTTTTATTCTGAATATCAAAACGAGCCTTTAAGCAAGGACGGGGCGATATTTGCTGAATATAAGACCTATGAAGTGATGCCCGTTTGCGATGCTTATTACATCGGTATCGACCCAGCCATGGGAAAGGCAAGAGGGGATTATTTTGGGCTGGCACTGCTTGGCAAAAAAGACAAACAATACTATCTTGACGCCAAAGGCTACAAGATAAAGCCTGATATGATGATAGAAAAGATAGTAAGGCTTTATCTTAAAATTTTAAACTTTGGCAAACCTGTAAAGATAGCCATTGAGACGATCGCGTTTCAGGAGTTTTTTAAAGACAAGCTAAAAGATGAATTTGCCAAAAAAGGCATTATTTTAAGCGTTTGCGAGCTAAAAAACTCGGTTGCAAAGGAGCTTAGACTTGACGCACTTGCGCCATACATCACAGATGGCACGATAGAGGTAAATTTAGACAACACACTTTTGATAGAAGAGCTTGATACATATCCAAAAGCCCCGCACGATGACTTGCTGGATGCTAGCGAAATGGCGTTTCGGATCGCTTCAAGTGTCGCCATAGCAGACTATCGCGCGATCAATAAAATCATTAAGAAAAATAAAAATTTAATCAGATCATTAAAGGATAGATACACGTGAAAAAAATAATCATAAAAAAGAGTGATAAAGCAGATGTGTTAAGTGGCATAAACTACGATCTTGTAAGATCAGCCATCGTTGAAGGCAGCTTTGAAAGCCTTGTGCGGGTATTTGAGTATTTCAAAGCCACAGACGCACAAATAGGCTCAGAGCTTTTCAAGCGCAAGGTCTATGTCAGTGCATTACCGATATTTTTTGAGAGTGAAGATAAAGCGCAAAATGAGTTTATGCTTAAATATCTTGAAAGCATAAAATTTAAAAAATTCCTTTTTGCCTGCACGGCTGCGATCGCTTATGGCTTTGCTCCTTTTATCAAGCAATGGCAAAACACGGACGGCGAAATTTTACCGCAGTTTAGCTTCATCGCACCGACATACTTTAATACTGACCGCGAGGATCGGCTATATCTAAAACAAAGCTTTGAAAAGCTATATGTGGATGAGAATTTAGATTTGTTTTGGCTACATTTTCACCCAACAGATAGCGGCGACATCATCACTCAAAGTCTGATGTATCGAATAGTAACGATCACAGCCCTTAAACACCTTGCCATCTCAAAATATATGAGTTACTTTGACAGCCTATCCGTGCCACCACTTGTGGTGAAATCTGACTCCATAGAAGATGAAAGAAAAAGTAGTGCGCTCATAGAAGCGGCGGTAAATTTACGCGCAAACGGAGTGGGGCTTTTTTCAAAAGATGATATTTTAGAGCTACTTAACGGCAATGTTGATAAATCGACCTTTCTTGAATTCATTAAATATTGCGACGATAGCATATCAAAAAGCATAACAGGACAGGTGCTTGCTGGCAACTCACAAGCAAACGGCACGCAAGCTCTTGGCAAGATACACAATGAAGTAAGACAAGACATCCTACGCTTTGATGCGATGCTGATAGGTGCAAGCATATATGAGCTGATAAATGAAATTTTGGTGTTAAATTTTGCAAACGTCAAGCCATTTAAATTTATGCTCGATGCAAATCTTGAAGCCGATGAAGAAGCCTTATCAGCCGTATATGAAAAGATCACAAATATGGGATATGAGATCCCAGTGGAGTTTATGGAGACGACCTTTAAAATCAAGGGGCTAAAACTAAAAAGTGAGCAAAATGAGCCAGCAAGCGACAATTCTAAACAAAGCGGGCAAGACAAAAACGCAAAAGCTTTAAATCTACCACTCGATAACATCGATGCAACACTATCGTCTAGCCAATTCAATAAAGCAGACAAAGAGATTTTAAAAGCTGTTGAAAGCTCATTAAATACGCTTTTAAAAGATAGCAGTAGCTACGAAGAAGCCTTTAAAAGACTTGGCGATATGTATCAAAACTTAGACACCAATATGCTTGAATATGTGATGATGAGAGCTATTGCAAATGCCCAGATTTATGGAAGCGATGAATGAGCCCTATTAAAATTTCATTTTTTGATGAGCCTATAAACGCGCTAGCTGCGTTAAGAGCAAGAAAACCCGAGCTTCACTTTGACTATGATGAGATCATGCATGAAACACACACAAGAGTTTTTACAGTTGCAAAGATCACCAAAATAGATCTGCTAAACGACATTCAATCAAGCCTTGAAGATGCATACAAAAAGGGTCAGAGCTTTGAAGCTTGGCAAGAAAACATTAAGCCCGTGCTAGCAAAAAAGGGCTGGCTAGGAGACGTAAGTGTAACAAACCCGCAGACCGGAGAGGCAAAACAAATTTATGTGGGCTCTCGTAGGCTAAAAAGGATATTTGAAACAAATATGAGGGTAAGCTTTGCGCGCGCAAGGTATGAAAGCCAGATGAGCTCACCATTTGAGTATTTTAGATATGTAGCCATACTTGATCGGCGCACAAGGGCATCTCACGCGAAGCTGCATGGGCTCATACTACCAAAGACGCATAAATTTTGGCAGAAAAATTACCCGCCAAACGACTGGGGATGTCGGTGCAAAGTGCAGGTGGTAAGCGAATATGAGATCAAGCAAAAGGGTTACAAGATAAGCCAAAGTGCGCCAGGGAGCATAGCAAGCAAGGACTGGGCGTATAATCCGGGCAAAAGCAGCGAAAGTTTAGAAGCTGTGCTAGATCAAAAGGTGGCAAATTTAAGCGGTGTATTAAAGCAGATCGTAAAAGATGACTTGCAAGATTACGAGCGTCAGAGGAATTTGTATGTGTGGGAGAAAAGCCTCAACGAAGCAGTAGATGAACTGCTGATCAAAAAAAACAAAAGTGCTCCAATACAGGCTTTTCAGGTTGGCTTACTAAGCCCGCTCATAGCCCAAAAGACGAGTGAAATTTTAAAAACCGTAGTTGAAGAGAGGCACATAGCGGGAGACAAACGCGGCATTTTACATATCAGACCCGAAAGAAAAGGGCAGTTTGGTCAAGCCTTGGGCATAGATGAAATAAGGCAAATAGTTAAAATTCTAGCTGACGATGATACACCAGTAAGCGTAGATGAAAAAAATAATAGTATCATTTTTTGGTTTGAAGACAAAACGGATAAGACGAAGATGAATAAAGTGGCTGTAAATATAAATCACAAATTAAAAAAATTTGGAACTACAAATTATATGGTAACGGCTGGAAAAGTCGATGTCATAGAGTTTAAAAAAGCAAAAATCATAAACAAATAAGAGATGGCGACAGGAGTTGCACCTGCAATACCACCCACACCCGCCAAGAGCGGGGGAGTGCCGAATACTACATTCTCGGCATCAACCATCTCTTTAATTATCATTATACCACAAATTTAGCTTTTTATCATCTTCGCTATCTCATCATTCAAAAAGCTTTTGATGTTTTCCTTTAAATTTGGCTCTAACTCGCCATTACTATCTACTGGCAAAAATGGACGTGCTGGGATATGGACATTTTTGTGTTTGCCAGCTTTATTTGTGCCAAACTGATGTGTGAGTCCGTATGGGTATCCATCAGCCGAGCTATTGTTTGAGACCGTGACGCTTGTTTTTGTGGCGTTTATGTGCCAGTTATGCGCTAAATTTCCTTTTTGCTGCAATATCTTTCTTGTGCCACCAGCTCCAAATTTATCTAAAAATCTTTTACGCTGGTGTTTGCCGTTTTTGGTATATGCATCCTGTGTGCCACTTTTTATGCCTTTTAGCCCACCACCACCAAACTCACTAAACACTGTGGTGGCTGATAGCGGTTTCCACTTCTCCCCAAAAGGGCTTTTCTCATCTTCAAAGGCGTTTTCGATAGAGTTTGCAATCATATTGCCGATACCATCAAACGTGCTTTTTGATAGAGCGTTGCCACCTTGAAGCTTGTCAAGCTTGCTTATGATCTCATCAAGCCCTTTGATTTCTATGCTCATCACGTGCCTCTATAAATTTTTGTAAGTATTCGTCATTTGGCTTGATAGTCTCAATTGTAGTCCAAGTCCTGCCGCATTTGGCGCACTTTCTAAAACGCACGGTTTCAAGCCCTTTTACGGTAGCGCCGACTCTTGTTTTTTCGTTTCCGCAATACGGACAAAACATTTTTTACTCCGCAGGGCAACAAAGTCGCCCTTTGCGGGCGGGAGCCGTGCCCCTGCACCCACCTAAAGCACACCAAGACTTTCGGTCTTGGCGAATTGTTGCGCTATAAATTTATATTTTGGGTAAGATTTTAGCGCATATTTTAAAATTTTCCCAGTATATCAGCCTCGAGCTTTAGCTCTCTTTGTTTTGATTACGGCCTCAAGCCCGGTGATTATCTTGTTCGCTCGTTTTTTATCAAGCGCGTATATCTTAGGCACCAGGCAGCCCGTTTGTCTATAAGAAAATCTAAGCCTTGCCGCCTCGTCCCAGCCTAGTTCGTTTATCAAAATTTCAATCTTTTTTATCTGTTTTTGCGTGATTTTATCGGGTTTTGCTAGGTTGCGACCTGCGTAGTCCGGCGTAAAATTTAGTCTATCCTCGCACTTACCGCGCAGGATATTTACGGCCGTGTTTAGCTCATTTATGCTTAGCTCCTTGCTACTTTTTACCCCAAAGCGTAGCTGTAGCCAGTCTTGCCACGCCTCGTTGCGTTTGATCTCTTTGTAGAGAGGATCGGTATGAATGATCGTTAGAAGCTGCTTTCTATAGAGGTCTTGATTTTTGGTCATTCTTATTCCCCTCTTAAAAGTTCCGGGTTTTTGTAGATATTGCCGACAATCTCATAGCTAAGCATCGTGGCTTGATTTAGGTGCGGACGTCCCGGCTTTTCTTTTATTGGCCTTGCGATAAAACCAAAGCTTGCGTCGTGCCACTTGATTATATAGTCGGTTTTATCTTTGTTGCTATAGTGACGGATGACGTCGTCCTCGTAAATTTTTACGCCGTTTCTATCTTTTGAGCCGATGTATTGCATAAGCTTAACTTCGCGAGTATGAAAATATACCCTAAGCGCCCTTTCATTTTTTCTCTTTATGACCGTTGCCGTTTTAAAAGGAAAATTTATCTCTTCTACGATATACATCTCTCTTTCGATTTTGTCCCAAACCCTATATTCAATCTCTCTCATTTCTTACTCCCCCTCAAAAATATTTCATATCGCGTCTCCGGCATACACGCTCTTGCCGCTTTCTAGGTCGGCGATTATATGTTTTCTTATTTGCTCAAAGCCTAGCCTTATGGACGGGGTTTTGGCTCTGTTTTCAAAGCTGCCGTTGCTTAGCTCCTCGTATGGCTTCTTTTCTTCTTGCATGGCTTGCGCGTCGCGCGGCAAGCGGTATACGACTTCGCAGCTGATGTCGCGAAAGATTATGCCCGCTTCTTTGATCGCGGCAAGGTTATCCGCCCAAAACTCGCGCAGTTTAGCCTTGATGTTTTCTTTGTTTAGCTCAAAGGTTTGCTTTGCGGCGGGGTGGCTAAACGTAAAATGCAAATTTATACCGTTTATCTTCGCCCATTTTAAAAGCTTAACGTCGATTGTGCCGTTTATGCCGTATTTGGCTAGTGTTTGTATGAGCTGGTATTTTGCGATACCGGGAGCCAGTTCAGGCATTTGTATCCTTTAGATATACGAAATTACGAGGAGCGCTTTTTACTCCGAAATACCTTATATTTTGAGGTTTTTTGTATCTGATCGGCTCTTCTAAAAAATACCAAGAGGCATATTTTTTATTCTTAAAATATTCGTCGAATTCTTCTTTGGTAATTCCCGAGCAGTCCAAATAGCAAGCCCATACCACCTCTTTGTTTTCGCATCTATCGGCTCTTTTTACTTTTACCTCGCCGACTACCTTTTTTATTGGCGCCGTTGCGTACAAAAATATCCTGTCGTTAGCGACGGATGCTAACGCCTTTCTGTATTCTACTCGTTTTGTGCCGTCGAGTATCATGTCTGCAAATTTGGGCTTTATGGATAATAAAATAGCCATTGTTTTTCCTTAAATTTAAACCTTTTAAAATACGTTTAACAGCGAATTAAACGCATTTTAAAGGGCTTAAAGCCCTTTAACTTTAATCAAACCATAGCCCAAGCGTGCCGTCGTCATCTATGTACAGTTCATCAGGGATGGCCCCGCCGAACAAAGAGTGAGTGCCCTTAAAATTTTGATCCAGCATGGTTAAATTGACGATATCGATGTAAAAAGTATCGATATGCGAATACTTGCCTCTTTCTAAATCGTCCACCGTTTTTTGCGATAAAAGAAGCAAATCATATCCGATTAGCTCGCAAGTAGCTTTTATAGTGCCATAGGTTATATCGTGGTTGCCTTCTACTATAAAGCTATCGTCTAGTTCTTCGTTATCAAGCTCGGCAGCTCTTTTAAAAATTCTCTCAAAATCGGCTTTATCTTTTATCCTATATTTTGGCTCTATCATTTCCCTACCTCCAAACTCTCAATTTTCGGCACTATGCGGAAGCTATCTTTTACCGTCCTGGTTAGCCCTAGCTTTACTAGATCTTCGTCTTTTAGCTCCGCTAGCGCGTCTTTGTTCGGCTTTTCCTCGTATATGATGCACTCTTTAGCTAGCCCGTAGCTTTTGATCGCTTTTAGCAGGCTTTCTACTTTGGCCTTTATGCGCGGCAAGCTCACACTTTTGGTTAGGCGGTAGCCGATCTCTCCAAATGTAAATTCTTTCGAGCGTTTTTCGGCGAATTCGTGCTTGTTCTCTTCGCAAAAAAACGTGATTTGCTGCTCGATGTAGTTTTTTTCGCTCTCGAGTCTTTCTACTTCGGCCTTTCTGCTCTCTTTGATGCGGTTGCACTCAAGCGTTACTTCGCCATTGATTTTTTCTATACCTACGCTTAGCTCGCATACCTTTTTTAGCGCATTATCTATATCGCTAAAGCTTTTGATTTCCATATTTTCCTCCTAAGATTTTAAATTTCATCGCAAATTTGAGCTTGCAAACGTACCCGTAGACCGTGCAAACGGGCAAATTTGTTTTGGCTTTTTTGTGTCCTTTGAATGTTAAAGGCATTCTTCAAACAGCCCCTGCGAGGCTTGATTTTGCCAAAAATCGAGCTCAGTAAGCCCTAGCTCGTTAGCGTATTCGCGCTCTTTTTTCATGCCTTGCGATCTAGCAGCATCGGCGTGAGTCGAGAAATAGATATAAGAGCAGTGGCTAAGCAGTTCAAGTCCTGCGTTTATAGCCTTGTCTCTATCTGTACTTTCATCGAATATCTCGCCGAAAGCTAGCACCGGGCTTATAGGTATATAGCCCGCTTTTATAACCTTTTGACACTCGGCTATAGCGAGCTTTTTGGCAGCAAAAGGCCTATTTATATCGCTTACGTTTAATCCCGCGTAAGGCGTAGCGACGTAGACTAATCTCATCGTTTGTTTCACTCATTCTCCTTTCTTCAAATTTGACTTTATAGGAAGCTCCGCAGAGCTCCCGAAAAATCAATTTATGCTTGCTTTAAATGCCCTGACATCGCTGCATTTTTGGCTTATTGCGCCGACTAGTTTTTCAAGCACCTCGCGTTGCTCCACTACGCGCGTAAAGCAGACAAGTTTGAGAGAAAATTTACCCTCCGCGTCAATATTGACAAACAGCTCGGTGTCAAAATTTCCGATCACGGTGGTATCTGCTTCATACACTGGCAAAGAAAAAGTGAGTCTTTTGGGTAGTTGCAAAGCTTCTTTTGCTCCGCTTTTGATCTCCACATCAAGGCTAAATTTTGAGCTCGTATTTTTTTGCACGCTATCAAATTTCTTCACAGCTTGTAAGCTCTCAGCTAGTTCTATCACGTCCATATTATCGTTTTTTGCCCCGTCTATGGCGGTAATGAAAAGATAGAGTGATTTAAGTAGGGCAACAAATTCTCTTTGTCCAAGATCTTTTTGTAAAGCCTGCGAAAAAGCCTCGAAGTATGGTGTATAAGCAAGATCAAGATTTATGCGTTTTTCGCAAAACTCAGCTTTATCCTTTTGGTTAAAGTCAATGATGCAGCATATGCGTCTATCATCGAAAAATAGCTTTGAGCTTGGCTCTTTGTATTCATTGACAAGCTTACAAAAACTATCCACACAAAGTGCGTCTATCTTGAAACTGTTTCTTAGCGGCTCTTTTAGAAGCTGTTCGCTTAGCGTGTATTCTTTACTTACTAGCACCGCGCGCTTGTCTTCATCTATCACCGCGCTTGGTATCGTTAAATTTACGTTATCTTGCATATTCTCTCCTTATTTATTTTTAAAGTCCATGACCATTTGATTTGGCATATTACGCACTGGCAAAAGGTCGTTTGAAACATAAAATCTTGTTTTTATTGGCTCTTTTGGCAGATTTACGCCGGTAGTACCGAAAACTATGATCTCGCCCTCTGAGTTAGTGTCGGGTTTAATGTTTAGCTTTATGCTCACGCTAGCGGCTTTACCGGTAGCTTTTACGGCGCTGATAGCATCTTTTAGGTTATTGGCGGTTTGGCTTAGCAGCATACCCGCCCCTAGACTTCTTAGGCATTCAACTAGGACGTCTACATCTTTACTTACGATTTGCGGTTCCATTTCTTTTTACCTTTCTGTGTTGTTTGGTTGGAGCTTTCGCTCGACTTTTTCTTTTTTATTAGCATTGTATGAGCTCATTAAAATGCTTAATCAAACCGCCCGCGGGCGGCTCGTTAAACACTTAAATTTTGATAGTATCGACGGCTATTTTCGTCCCTTTTATGCAGATATATTCGCCGTCCAGCTCGTAAAATTTTCTTGAGTAATTTGCTTTTAGTCCTCGTATCATATTGACGTTCTTTAGCGGTGCTAAAACACAGCTAAGAGCTGACGCTAAAGCTAACGCTAAAAACTCGCCTCGTACGACTCTCGTTGATTTCATCCTTTTACTCCTCTCCGGCATAGCTGCCTACGTCGCCCAAACCTGCGCGAACCCTATCTTTTTGTATCATCGCCATCGTTTCTTTAATCTCTTCCCATTTTTTACGGTTTCTAGGGTGAGCTAGCTTTGCTAGGGCGCTGCGCTCTATCTGGCGCACTCGCTCAGTGCTTAGGCCTAGGATTTGGGCGATCTCTTTTAGCGTCATTTTTTAGCCTAGGATTATCGTTTCGGTAGCCTTGGCTACTATCTCGGCATTTATACCGATTTGATTAAATTCAGCTAGTTTTTTGGCTTGCTTATATAGCTTAGTTGAACTCCTAAAATTTCCTCTACACCATCTATAAAAATGCTCGTTAAAATACCCCTTGCTTTCGTCCTCGCTAAGACCTTGCATGATATATTTGACGTCTATCCTGTTATACATCTGCCTTAGTTCCATGTTTTTGCCCGTTAGATTGTCTATGAGTCTTGGAGTGCCTACCAATATCACTGGCGTACCTGTCTCGTCATACAGCGTTCTAGCTGTCTCAAGCGCGCGTAACGGCAGATTTTCGGCCTCGTCTATGATTAATATCTTGTCGCTCTTGCTAAGTTCAGCCATCACCGCTTTTAGTTTTTTATAGATAGGTCGCGGGGGAGTGATTTTTAATACTTCGCAAAGCTCATCAAGCAGCACCGCAGCCGTCGTGTGAATATTGCTTTTTATGTGTATTGCATTTGGATTATGCTTGCAAAACTCCTTTATCGCCGTAGTCTTGCCCGTGCCTGCCATCCCGTAGACCAGACCCAAATCGTGCTCGCTGGCGCACTCGTTAAATACATACGTAGCATTTTTAAAATCCTTTGAAACGAAGATCTCATCTCTATTCTCTTTTTGAGAGCTTTGTTGCGCCTGAGTTCTTCTCCTGTGGTTATCCATATAGTCTTTTAGCTTGGTTTCAACCTTGCTTCCGTCGCTTGGATAGGTGCCGTTTAAAATTTGGCTAAGTCTTGACTGCGTCACGTTTATCGAGCGACATACGTCAGCCTGTTTTAATCCGCTTTGCTTCAAAAACTCGTCAAACTCTTGTTTTAGCGTTTTCATATCCGTCCTTTCATAAAATTTAAACACTTTTAAACGTCTTTAAAAGAGCGTTTAAAACTATTTAAACGGCTTTAAATTTAGCTTGCGCCATAGCTTCAAAACCTAAAATCTCTTTTTCTTTTTTCTTCTTGTTTTTTGCAGCGAATTTCATATACTCATCATCCAGCTCGGCGCTTTTTCTTTGGGCGTGATCTAGCTCTATGCGAGCAACTATCTCGTCATTAGCCCCCTTGGTAGCAGGCTGTACGGCGCGACTGGCCTCGACGGTTTTTACGTAGTCTGTGAAAAACGCCTCTACCTCGGCTCTATCTTTGGATGATTTTTCTTTGAGCGCCTTTACTCTTTTATGCACTATCTTTTGAGCGGCCTTTGCCGCCTCTACGCTGCTGCCCTCTTCAAGGTCTTTTGGTGTGGCTATGCAAACAAATGTATCGTTCTCGTCAAACACGAATTGCTCTTTTACGTTATCAAGGTTTGCCCTTACGAACACCCTTGAATAGTTATATAGCATCTCGTTGCTAAACCACACTCCATCCACGCTCACGCCTTGTTTTAGCACGCATTTGTCTTGTTTTTGAGCTAGATACAAGCTTAGCTCTAGCGCGTTCATAGGTTCGGCCTCTTTTACTTTTTCGTTGTAGGCTTCCCTGCATGTCTTGCCCAGCCTATCAAGATATCGGTTGTTTAAAAATTTCTCCGAATAGTCGTCTATTAAAGAGTTTATCTCGTCGATAGAATTTAGGTCTTTTAGATTGGTTTTAAAGCCTTTTTTAAGTCTTCGCTCCTTTTTAGAAAAGAAAAACTCTATGGCTTGGCGTTGGTTTATGTTGTGGCCGATGAAACCTTTTAGCCATTCGCTCAGACCGTTTTGTAAAGAGCCGAAGTTTTTTTCTACATACGGCTTTAGCCAGCCGCTATAGGCTTTTACGGCCTTATACTCTACACCTATGGCACCCAAAAAGCTAAAATTCGCCTTTGATTTGAAGGCTTTGCCGTTATCTCCTTTTATGACTTGCGGTTTGCCGTAACGAAGTATGTATTTAGCCGTAGCTCTTGCTATGCCCGAGCTGTTTTCGGTGCTAGTTACGTGAAAGCTAGCTACTCCGCTATAGGTGTCTATGAGGCCTATTATGGTATATCTTTGCTGCCACTCCTCGACGAATTTTTTAAACTCTTCTTTGTCCTTAAAAACATTGTTTACGCTATTAAAGCCTATCTTGTCACAAAGATCGGATGCCGAGCAGATGATATCAAGCGGGCTGGCGTCTATCTCTACGATCTGATTTATGCTATATGCGGCCCAGTTACTCTTGCCCATGGCGCTTAGGTATTTACTTATCACTCCGTCTTCGCCTTTTTCTATTAGCGTTTTTAGCATAGGGTTGGCTTTTAGATATTTTTTTACAAAGCGATTTACCGCTTCGTAACTTATTATTTCGTCTTTTTTGCCTTGAAAATCGTCGTGAGAAAGCAAATTTTCGCTCACGGCGTGATAATTTAACATCTTGTAAATATTATAAGAGTTTATGCGGCCGCGCTGAGCATGTATGAGCTTAATGGCTAGTTCTCTAAGACCCAGCCTTTCTATTTCGCACTCTTTAGTGCTTGTACGATCGTCTATCAAGGCATCTATGCCGCCCGCCTTATAGGCTCTTTGCCACGCGTAGAGCTTGTTTGCAGTTAGCTTTATAGGATATATTTTTTTAGCGTTTATATACTCTATAAAATCAACCTCTTTGATCTTGCCTTTGGCCTTATTCCACTCGTCTATTATCATTTTTTTGATGAGAGCGAGCTCTTTTTTGGCTTCGCTGGCGCTTGCGAATTTGCTCTGAGCAAAAGAAAGCGTAGCGGGCAAATTTAACCCGCCTTGCTCTACCACCTCGCACTCTACCGCCTCGTCTTTGACGGCTATGCTGTTTGCGCGCTCTTCGCCCCCACTCTGAAGCCATAAACCCCGTTGCTCGTTATTCGCACATTCATAAATCCCATTTGCTTCATACGCTCTGCTATATGTTCTCGCTTCTCTTTGCTCATAGTATTGTTCGTATGAGCTATCGCTCGCGTAGTTACTTCCTTGGTTGCGTCCATCGCCTCTATTTGCATCGTTTGTCCTTTGGTTTGAATTTATTTGCGTCTGCTCTTGATCTCGTCCACTACTTGTATTAGCGAAGCCAGCGCCAAAAACGCCACCGTTACCGCTCCAAATATCGACACTACCCCTAGCGTCCAACTTAGTATCTGCATAGATGTCTCCATCGTTCTCTCCGTTAGTGAAATTTAAGAGGCGGGCGCAGGCGTCGTTTTCCCAACTTACCCTAGACTCCTTGCCCGCCTGTGAAATTTCGCTGTTTTTATCGTTGATTAGATCGTCGTCGATCCAAATTTGGAGAGTTTTGCCTGCAGCGCCGCCGATATTGCCGTCAATATAATTAAAGTTGATTATATTGAACCTTATTCGGCAAAATTTTTTCCCTTTCTTTGTCGCCCTATTAGTAGCCTTTTGCAGGGCGTCGTATTTTATACCTAGAATTTCGGCTGCCTTTTTGCTATCTAACCACATTTAAGCTGCTTTGATACCGAATTTTTTAAATACGCTCAGAGCTTTCTTGGAATAGCATTTTTTGCTAGCTATACTTCCGTAACTCAATGAGTGTTCGCGACAGAATCTGCGTAGCGTCTTGCCGGTTTTTACCTGGACTTGCCATGCGATAGAGCCTTTTTTGACGTTGCCGATTAAATCTACCATCTTTAAGCTTCCTTTGATATAATTCTTAATTGATTGTGAAATTATAGTGTAGAATTTTGAACTTGTCAAGGGTTTAAGGATATAATATGGAACTATCAACACGAATGAAACAATATAGAGAACTTTATGGGTGGACGCAGGATGATTTAGCAAACGCCTCTGGATTATCATTAAGTTCAATAAAAAAATATGAAGCCAATATATCTGAAAATTTTACTTTTGATAACCTCAAAAAAATATCTGCAGCATTTAATGTTACTCCGTCTGATTTTATAAACGATGAATTGTCTGTAGACTTGTCCGTCAATAAGCCTAAAAAAAATGTCCGCCAATCTATAAATTTGTCCGCCAATATGTCCGACAACCTCTCCAACCTTAAAAAAACAGAAGCGGATCAAATTTCCCACGATCAAATTCTCATCCGCAAACTTAGTTCGGCCGTAGGGGCAGGTGAGAGCGTCGACATAAACGGTGTTGAGGTCTATGATACTGACGTACTGGTACCTTTTTCCCAGATGCTTTTTAAAGTACGCCCTAAAAAAATCGATAGAATCCGTTGCATGCAAGTGGATGGCTACTCGATGGTGCCGATGCTTTTCCCCGATAGCTGGGTGATCGCGGACGTTACGGCGAAATTTGAAGGCGACGGGCTATATATCATCAATTACTGCGATAACTTTATGGTCAAGCTCTTGCAAAAGAGCCCCGACGGCACGCTGCACATAAAAAGCGTTAATAAAGACTACGAAAGCTACGACATAGGACCAGACGACGACGCGCAAGTATATATCGTGGGTAAAGTCTTGCGCTGTGTTATATAAAATCAATCAAAAAAAGGAGCATTTATGGACTTATACGAGGATCTACAGCGCTTAAGCGCTAGAATAGCGAGCATCAAGGACTCCGTACAGACCGAAGAAGCCACGAAGCACTCGTTTGTGATGCCGTTTTTTCAAATTTTAGGTTACGATATATTTGACCCGACGGTCATAGTGCCCGAATTTACCGCCGATGTGGGAATCAAAAAGGGCGAAAAGGTCGACTACGCCATCATGCATGAGGGCAAGCCGCTCATCATCGTAGAGGTCAAGAAGCATACCGAAGTACTAGACAAGCATTCAAGCCAACTATATCGATATTTCGGCGTTACGGACGCTAAATTTGCGCTACTGACTAACGGAGTAGAGTATCGCTTTTTCTCCGACATCAACAAAGAAAACAAGCTTGATGAAAGCCCGTTTCTTATAGTAAACCTCGACGAGCTAAACAAGCGCGATGTAAAGGCGCTAGAGCGCTTCACAAAAAGCAGCCTAAATATCGACTCGATACTGGAAATGGCTAACAAGCAGCGCTATATACTGGAGATTAAAAAGATATTTGAGGAAGAGACCGCTAGACCTAGCGACGATCTAGCCAGGATGTTTGCCGTCAGGATACTCCCGCAAGGAACGCGCATAACTGGCAATGTACTAGATGAGTTTAGAACTTACACTAAGTCCGCCCTGGGCGAGATAGTAGCCGATCTCGCCTCAAAGAAGATAAACTCTATACGTGCCGGATTAACGGCAAATATCACTGATGAGAACGAAGAAAATAGCGAAGATGAAGCCAAAATCGTAACCACGCAAGAGGAACTGCAAGGCTTTTTTATCATCAAATCGATACTTGGCGAGCATGTAGAGCTTGAAAAAATTTATGCAAGAGATACAAAAAGCTATTTTGGAGTATTGTTTGAAGATAACAACCGCAAATGGATAGCCAGACTGCACTTTAATACAGCAAATAAGTACATCGGCATCCACGAGATAGAAAAACAAGAAACCAAGTATCCGATAGAAAAGCTCGAAGATATTTATAAATTTAGAGACAAACTCATCGCTACGCTCAAAAGGGTACAAGGCGCAGAAAGCGCAGAATAACAAAAAAACGCTTTTAATGCCCATTTAAACGGGTGTTAAAAGCGGTGTAAAATTTTGTAAAGTTTTTGTAAAAAGATGTAAAGTAAAATTTCGCCACTTTGATTTTGGATAAATCTGCTCTCAATACCTATTTTTAGGCACTCAGCTCAAATTTTCCCTCACTTTGATTTCTGACAAAACTTTACAAAATTTATCGCCGAATTCGGCGCGCCGCGGCTAAAATTTGCGCTAAACGGCACGCGGTAAACCTAGGCAACCGCAAGGACGACTTGCTTAGAGCCGCTTAAATTTAAAGGAGACGAAATTTAAAACCTCGCCCGCAAATTTACAGCCGCTAGCGGCTTGGCCAAGTTTGTCTATTTTAGGAAAGCCAAGCGCAAATTTAGCGGCGCAAATAAAATCGCGAGATTAAAGACTAAATTTTTAAGAGTTTGAGACCGAAATTTACGAGGCGACGTCCGTAAATTTACAGCTCGGTTCTACTATCAAGCGCTTTCATAAGCGACAGAAGGTCGATATTTTCGAGATTTACGCCTGTTGGTACGCCTTGGGCTATCTTGCTAAATTTAACGCCCAAATCGCTTAGCTTGTCTTCGATAAAGACCATCACCGCATCGCTACTAAGCCCCGGCGTTAGCGCGAAGATAATTTCGGTTACGCCGTTTTGGCGGATAATTTCGCGTAGTTTTTCGGTTTGCGTCTGCGTTATCTCTTCTAGCACGAAGTAGCGACCGCGGTAGATCGCGCTTTGCTCAAAAACCAGGATATCTTTTGGACTTTCGACGACGGCTAGTAGCTCATTATCGCGAGTTTCGTCGCTGCAAACGTCGCAAATCTCATCCTCGCTAAGCCCGCCGCAAATTTGACATTTACCCGTAAATCTTACGGCATCCTCGATGCTTTGGGCTAGTTTTAGTCCGCCTAAGTTATCTTTTAAGCAGACGTGATAGGCGTAGCGCTGGGCCGATTTTTTACCCACGCCAGGCAACCGCTCGAAGGCCGCGACTAGTTCATTAAATTTCTCAAGCCCCTTTTTCAACGCTTTCCTTCTTCAACGTTTTCTTTCGGCTTGGTGCAGATTTTAAACGCGTGGTAGCCGTCTTCGTAGGAGTATTTTAGGCTAAATTTATGCATCTGGCAGATGTGGTCGATGATGTAAAGACCAAGCCCCATGCCGCCGCTTTTATTGCCTTTTTCGCGGATAAAGGCTTGCAAATAATACTCGATGGGCTTTTGTAGCGGCTCGCCGAGATTTTTTACGACGATGCCGTCTTTGTCGCAGATAACCTGCGCCTTTTTGTCGTCGGCGTATTTTAGCGCGTTATCGATGAGGTTTTTAATCGCTAGCGAAAACAGCGCGAAATCTACGCGCAGTAAGACGTCTTGCCTGATATCGACGCTTACTTTTTCTTCGAATTTTTCCATCATCAGCATATCGCGCGCCTGTTCTAAGATATTTGAAAAGTAGGACTCTTGATAGTTTAGCGCGTAGCTTTTAGATAGCAGCTGCTCGATCTTGCCAAACTCGTTTATGAGCATATCGAGCCGCTCAAATATCGCTATCAGGCGGCTTTTTTGCGTTTGGCTCTGTACCATTTCCGATACTATGCGGCCTTTGCCGATAGGCGTTTTTAGTTCGTGCATTATCGTGCGCAAAAAAAGCTGGCGCGAGCGAATCAGCTCTTTTATCTTGCTGGCTGCGGCGTCAAATTCTATCGCGACTTTGGCTATTTCGTCGTTGGAGTCGGGTTTGGCTATATTTACGTCCATATTTCCGGCGCCGAATTTTCTGATGTCGGAGCTTAATTTTTTTAGCGGCATCAGCGAGTTCATAACCGAAACGTAAAGCGATACTAAAAGCGCCGTCGTGAGGATAAAGCCCACCCATATCAGGTCGTTTATGTTTTTAGCGTCGTCGCTTTCGAGTAAAATTTGAAACGACGTGTTTTTGATATGCAGATAAAGTCCGTCCTGAAAAAGTAGCGACTGAAAAAGCCCCAGCGGGGTTTGTTTGGCGAAGACTACTTTGCCGCCGTTTGTGATGTCGGCGGCAAATTTATCGTTTTTAACGTAGGTAAGCCCGAAATTTTTAAAATAAACCGTCAAATCGCTAGGAGGATTTGATTTTTCAAACGATGCGACGAGATAGTTTATCGCGCTTAGCTGCTTTTGCTTTATCTTGTCTAGAGTATTATCTAGCTGTATACTGGCAAAAGTATAAAACAAAACGCAAACTAGCGTCAGCGCGATGGCGAAAACTACCGAAATTTTCGTCGTTAAGGAGTATCTCATCCTATGAGTTTATAGCCTATGCCGCGTACCGAAAATATATGCTTAGGCGCTTTTGAGCTGTCACCGATCTTTGTTCTTAGTCTGCCGATGATGACGTCTAAGCTTTTTGAGTCCTTGTCTTTTAAGCTTTTGCAGTTATAAACAAGCTGCTCCCTGGATACCGAAAAGCTGTGTTGCTTTATGAGATAGCTTAAAATTTCATATTCTGCCGGCGTTAGCGTGAGGCTTTCGTTGTTGTAGTAGATCTCGTGCCTGCGCTCGTCTATCCTAAACAGCGTCTCGACTGCTTCTTCTTGCACTTCGTTGCTCTTTTTGTAGCGGCGGATTAGGCTCATGATGCGTGCGTACATCTCTTTTGGATCGTACGGCTTTGGCAGATAATCGTCCGCTCCTAGCTGTAAACCCACTACCTTATCGCTGATATCGCTTCGAGCCGAGGAGATGATGATAGGGATGTTGTATTTGCTGCGAATTTCCTTGCAAACCTCAAGCCCGTCCATACCGGGTAGCGTAAGGTCTAGGATAAGTAAATCGAAATTTTTAATCCCGGCGCTTAGTCCTAGATACGGGTCTTCGAAATTTGTTACTTTGATATTAAAATCGCTCAAATACTCGGATAGAATTTGCGCGAATTCCGGATCGTCTTCAATCATTAAAACATTAATCATTTTAGGCCTTTCAGTATAGATTTAACGAAAATGATTATAACCAAAAAATGTTAAATTTTCGTCTAAATTTACTAATCTCGTTTAAAATTCTCCCTTACTTTGAAATTTTAGAAATAATAAGCTAAAATCGCCCCTTTAAATATAAAATTTTAGGAGATTTTGTGGAAATAGACTACTACGAAATTTTAGAAATCAGCAAAAATAGCGACTCCGAAACCATAAAAAAAGCATTTAGAAAGCTTGCCCTAAAGTATCATCCGGACCGCAATCAAGGCGATAAAGACGCTGAAGAAAAATTTAAAAAAGTAAACGAAGCCTATCAGGTGCTAGGCGACGAGCAAAAACGCGCGATATACGATAGATACGGCAAGGCGGGGCTTGAGGGCAGGGGCGGATTTAGTTCTGCCGGATTTGGCGCGGATATCGATCTGGGCGATATATTTAACTCGTTTTTCGGCGGCGGATTTAGATCAAGCTCGCAAAGCCGCAAAAGAAGCATCGACAAATATCCGCTTGATTTGGAAATAGCCTTAAAAATAAAATTTAACGAAGCGGTTTTCGGCGCGGAAAAAGAGGTGGAATTTACGATAAAAAAACCGTGCAAAACCTGCAAAGGCACGGGCTCTAAAGACGGCAAAACGCACATTTGCCCGCACTGCGAGGGCAGAGGGCGTATAGTGCAGCAAAGAGGATTTATGAGCTTTGCGCAGGAGTGTCCGTATTGCGGCGGTAGCGGCGAGACCGTTAGCGACAAGTGCGGCGAATGCGACGGCAGCGGATACAAAGAGGAGCGCCAAAACGTCAAGATAAACGTCCCCGAAGGCATCGACGACGGCATGCGTATGCGAGTAAGCGGCAAGGGCAACGTCTCCGTAGACGAGAGTAGGGGCGATTTGTACGTATATATCGAGGTTGAGCCCGACGAGCGCTTCGTGCGTCACGAAAACGACGTTTATATCGAGATTCCGGTATTTTTCACGCAAGCTATCCTGGGCGAGACGGTCACGATACCGACGCTAAAAGGCACGACCGAGCTAAAGCTGCCCGTGGGCGCAAAAGATAAGCAGCAGTTCGTATTTGACGGACTTGGGGTAAAAAACGTAAATACCAAGCGCTACGGCAGGCTTGTAGCGCAAATCGCGATAAAAACGCCAAAAGAGCTAAACGAAGAGCAAATTTCGCTGCTACGCAAGCTACAAGAAAGCTTCGGCGTGCAAAGCGGCGAAGCGATGCATGAAGAGGAAGAAGGCATTTTTGACAAGATAAAAGGCTGGTTTAAGGGCGAAGAAGAGAGCGATAAAAAGAGCAAAAAAAAGGGCAAAAAGGCGTAAATTTAGCCTAAACTACCCGCCGGTTTATTTGGATTTTGCTTTGATTTTTTAACGACTAGGGCGATAAAAGCTTTGCCGCACAAGCTCGTTTGGGATTAAAATCCGGAGCAAATTTACGAGTCTAATTTTTTTTCGGCCGTTTCGCGTACTTAGGATTTTGACGTTTAGCGGCTTAATTTGCGTAGCGCTTGGACGGATTTGGAGTTAGCCGACTGAGATTTACCGGCTTGCTTAAATTTGGGTTTAGCCGCCGTCTTTGCTAGCCACGGCGCGGCTAAAACCTCCCTGTTTAAGTGCGTAAATTTACCGGCTCGTATCAAAACTAATGATCTTTTGGGGCTAAATTTAACGAGCCCACGGAGGTAACGGTGAGAAAAATTGTATTTTTAGTCTTTTTTACGGTTCTTGTTTTGGGTGCTGGCGAGCGCGATTTGGCAGAGGACAAAGCGCCTTGCGACGCAAACGGACTGCAAAAAAGCTGCGACGCGGGCGATTTTGAGAGCTGCGACAACTTGGGCCTTGCCTACATCGGCATCAAGCTTGAGGAGTGCGACCTGGACAAAAACTACGAAAAGGCGTTCGCGCTGTTTAAAAAGGCGTGCGACGGGGAGTACGTGCGCGCCTGCGTAAATTTGGGCGTAGCGTATCGCAAAGGCGAAGGGGTTAAAAAGGACGAGCCGAAGGCCGCCAAGCTCTATAAAAAAGCCTGCGATGGCGGCTATCTGCTAGGTTGCGCAAATTTAGGCTCGCTTTACGAGCAGGGGCTCGGCGTCAAAAAAGACGCGCAAAAAGCGGGCGAAATCTGGCGCAAAGCCTGCGAAGCAAAGGACGGGATGTCGTGCTTTAATCTCGGCGCGCTTTACTACAACGCGGTGCTTGGCGAAAAAGACGTAGCTAGCGCAAAAAACTATTTGCAAAAGGCGTGCGCTTACGGCTGGAATGATGGCTGCGAAGCCGCGGAAGCGATAGAAAAAGCTGCGAAACGCTAAAATTTAACCAATAAATTGGACTTGGTTTTTAAAATTTATACAATTAGCAAAACGCAGTTTGGCCGCGGTGCGAGCGGGATTTTAGGGCTGGAGACAAATATGCTGCACGTCATCGCGCTAAACGGTATTATTTTTAGCATTATGCTTATCTTTAACATCGCGGGTCTGCGCCACAGCGGGCAGGAGCTTGAGTTTTTGCGCCTTAGCAAGATCGCCTTCGCGCTTGTTATTGCCGCGGGCGTTTGCAGGGGCTTTTTGGCTTACGTTTGGAGCGGGTTTTACATCCATCTGCCGGCGACCTTTATCGCCGTAGCCTTCGCGCTTTGGTTTACCGATTTTTTAAAATTTTCAGAGATAACGAGTTTAGCGACGATCCGGAGTAGATTTATTTTGCTTTGGATTAAATTTTAAAATTTGACTCAACCTGTCGCTAATTTTTGTATAATAACGAAAAATAAACGCAAAGGAAGACTCTTGAAAAACCAAAAGTCGAGAGAGAGAGAGAGAGTAATACGCTCTGCCTAAAAGGCGCAAATTTATCCTTATTTAACCTATTTAAAAATCCAAAATTTTACTTTCATATACCGCTTTTAAAAGGCGGATAGCCTTTCAATTTTACTCAAATTTCAAATAAAATAAATCTAAAAAAGGAAATAAAATGGCATATAAATACGATATTGGATTAGAGTTTTTAAGGCAAATGAGTAATGAAGATCTAAACGATCTAGTCGAGATCCTAAAAGGTAAAGATAATGACGAAAGGATCAGCGAAAGTCTCTCGAACGATAAAAAATTTATCAAACATTATCCAGATCATGCGCAGTACATCGATCTTATTTTAGAAGAGATACAAAGATACGGCGGTAATACTTTCGTAAATATTTTTAGAGGCGGCGGAGTTCAATACGCCGAGATTTTGGAAGACGTTTGTAAAAGAATGAAAGTTCATTATTCCCCTCGCTATTCTATCGAGGATATCGAGTTTTCGCTACTTTTAAAGATTACGACCGACGCGCTTGAAAAGATGAGCGAAGGCGAACGCAAGGAACTCTTAAAGGACCTTGATATAAAAACGGATAAGTATACGCCACAAGCAGTAGTAATGGCGCTACAAACGGCAATAAAGCTCGGTAAATTTAAGGCGTATCAATTTACGTTGATTATAGTAAATGCGATTTGGAAAGCGATTTTTGGCAAAGGACTACCGATAATCATAAATAGTACCCTTACGAGGTGGATGTCTATTTTAGCAGGGCCGATCGGCTGGACGGTTTCTGGTATCTGGACGGCTGCTGATATAGCAGGTCCGGCATACCGAGTAACTATACCGGTCGTAGTGCAGATAGCCTATCTGCGTCAAAAGCATATGGATAAATAAAACGCGGGTCTTTTGGCCCGCTAGAAAAGGAAAAAATGAACGAGATGATTGTAAAAGAGGCGGATATGGGAGAGTTGGATAATTTTAAAACGTGCCATTCCTACGGCCTTGAGCGCGATGGCGTAAATTTAACCGATACCGCCGTAAAAAGCGGAGCCGAAATTTTAAGAGACGCCCGCTTAGCAAATGAGGGCTCAAAGCTCTTTAAATGCACCGTTGATGCTAGTAAGCTTAGCGAGATAAATGGGAAATTCGGTAGCGGGTTGGGTACGGCGGTACGCGAAAACGGCGAACTAAAAGGGCATGCGGCTTTTAATGTTTTAGACGGCGAAGATATAGCTAAAATCGTAACGCCGTTTGCTTTTTACCAAGCGGCCAGTATCGCGCTTGGACAGCAGTTTATGCGTGAGATAAACGAAAATTTAAAAGACATAAACAAAAAGCTGGATAAAATTTTGGAGCACTTTGAAAACGAGAAAAGAGCTGAAATTTTAGCTCTAATTAATTGCGTTTATCTATTAAACCGGAGCCGAAATTTAGACGAAAGCGATAAAATTTTTTTAAAAGATATAAAATTTAAGGCTGACAGGATAAGGCTTTATTATTTTATAAATTTTAAAAACGCGCTTAAAAAGGATGAGGAAAATATTATAAATAGTTATATCTTGACGGAAAAGATAATGCAGACTTGCGATGTGCTAATTTATAAACATCATCTAAATACTGGCGAAATAGATAAGGCTATAAGCGCAATGCAAAGACTTATAGATACCGAGAAAATATTGGAAAATGATTTTGCTAAAATCTCAAAACATAGCCAAAGCGATATAATTATCATAAAACGATTGCGAGACAAGTCAAAAAAGATAGACGACGAATATTTATTTTTGCAAAATTTTGAAAGAAAACTTTTTTCGCAACAAAACCAAGGCGTTTATCTGCTACAAAGCGGCGCAGATACGAAGCTCATAACGACCGAGTAATCCTAATCCAGCGCCCTTTTGTGCCTAGCGAGCGTACAGCCCTGCTAACGCATAAAAACGCCAAAATCACGGCTAGGTCGTAGTAAAAATTGCTAAGCTCGGCGCTTTTTAGCCATACGCCTTTTATGGCGCGTAAAAAGTATCATAAAATGTTCGCTTATAAGGACGAATTCCAGAATGCGGCGCTTAGCGGCAATATCATCAAAATATAATCTTTTTGGTTAAATTTACATTAGTCGGCTATCTGCTAGGTTGTGCGAATTTAGGCTCGCTTTACGAGCAGGGGCTCGGCGTCAAAAAAGACGCGCAAAAAGCGGGCGAAATCTGGCGCAAAGCCTGCGAGGCAAAAGACGGGATGTCGTGCTTTAATCTGGGCGTACTTTACTACAACGCAATGCTTGGCAAAAAAGACGTAATTAGCGCAAAAAACTATCTGCAAAAGGCGTGCGCTTACGGCTGGAATGATGGCTGCAAAGCCGCGGAAGCGATAGAAAAAGCTGCGAAACGCTAAATTTGCCGATGCAGACCTTGGCGGCGGCGTGGAATTTAAATTTGCGCTACGTAATCGCCCGCGTAAATTTTAGGTTTAGCGCGAAAATTTGATCGCTTTTTGCGTCAAATTTGACGGATTGACTTGCAAATAACTGCGGCGAAATTTACCCAAAAGCGGGGAGTTAAATTTGTGCTTTTAAATTTAACGAAAACAAATGCGTCAAATTTAGCTCAAATTTCAGGGCGGATTTTGCAAAACAAGCCCCAAATTTCATCAAATTTCGCTCTCTTTTAGCTGCTCGATTTTGGCCGCCACGTTCCTATTCGTCACCTTTTCGATCTCTTCGCTCGTTGCAGTCATTATCGCTTCAAAGCTGCCGTAAAATTTAACGAGCTTTGCGATACTTCCCGCCGATACGCCCGCGTCTGCTAGCTTGCTAGCGCCCAGATCCTCTTTGCGCTTGGTTTTTTGATGAAAGGTAATCGCAAATCGGTGCGCCTCGTCGCGAAGTCGCTGGAAAAACTGAAGCCGTCTGTCGTTCGTCGGTAGCGTAAATACGCCGCTGCTAGCGTAAATTTTATCCCTCGCGCCACCTTTTGCGCGGTGGGCTTTGGCGTCTATTTTTTCTTTTGAGATGGCGAGTATATCGACGTTTGCACCGCTACTAGCGATGATATCCGTGGCAAGATCCAGCAGCGCCTGACCGCCGTCGATGAGCCACAGATCTGGCGGACTAAGCTTGTCAAACCGCAAAGCGCGCTCGGTTAGCATCTGGCGCATCTGATCGTAGTCGTTTGCATAAGAGAGGTGCATGTGGCGGTAGTACTCTTTGGCGAAGTTGCCGTGCTCAAAGCGCACCATCGCGCCGACCGCGGCCGCGCCGAACATATGCGAGTTGTCAAAGGTCTCGATGACGTGCGGCGCGCATGCTAGGCCGAAATACTCCTTTAACTCGTCCAAAAACGCGTCGTCGTGGGTTTTTAGGTACTTTTGGATAAAGACTTGCGCGTTTGTTAGCGCCATCTCGCAGATGCGCTTTTTCTCGCCGATTTTAGGCACGCAGATGCTAAATTTACGGCCGTGGCGAGCGGTTAAAATCTCCTCCACGAGACTTGCGTCCTCAAAGGCTTCTAGTACGTAAATTTTCGCGCTCACTACTGGCGCGCCAGCTGGAAAGCTCTCTAAAACGATTTGTTTGTACGCGTCGTTTAGATCGCCTTGCGAGCTCATTTTGGCGTTCGTGATATTTTGATACACGCCGCTAATTTTGCCGCCGTGCACGCTAAAACGCACCGCGCAAAGCAAATTTTGCTCCGCGCCCACGGCAAAAACCTCAAAATCCTCGAGCTTAGCTAGATCGACCTCGATTTTGACGTCTAGATCCTTGATCGCGTTGATCTTATCGCGCACGAGGGCGGCTTGCTCGTAGTTTTCGTTTTGGGCGTATTTGTTCATCAAATTTACGAGCTTTGGCAGCATAGAAAGCGGATTATTTAGCGCCGCGATCGCGCCCTCTACGACCTTGGCGTAGTCTGCAGGCGAAATTTTACTGATGAGAGGGGCTTCAGAGTAGCCGATCTGATAGGGCAGATACGCACCCGTGGCTTTGAGCGCGCTTTTGCTTTGCACGAGTTTAAAGCTCAGCCTTAGCGCATCTAAAAGCTCGCGCGCGCCGCGAAAATACGGCCCGAAATACTTGACGTTTTTGCCTCGGACGATCTTGCGCGTGATCTCAAAGCGCGGGAAATCCTCGTCCAAATTTACGTAGATGTAGGGGTAGGTCTTATCGTCGCGCAGCAAGATGTTGTATTTTGGCCTTAGCTGCTTGATGAAGGAGTTTTCCAGTATCAGCGCGTCGGCTTCGCTGGGAGTGACGATATACTCGAGGTGTACGGCCTCGCTGATCATCTTGTGGATGCGCGGGCTAACCTTGGGCGAGGGGGCGAGACTTGGCGTAAATGAAAAGTAGCTTTTGACGCGGTTTTTTAAAACTTTAGCCTTGCCGACGTAAAGAAGCTTGCCCGCTTTGTCGAAATACTGATAAACGCCGGGATGAGCAGGCAATGAGCGTATCTCGTCGATTAGCAAAATCTAGCTCCCGTTTGTAAATTTACGCTTTTGCTTTGCGCGGTTAAATTTGACGAGGTTTGCGCCGCATAGTTTTTATGAATTTGAAGTAGTTCGTTTGCGTACTTTGTGTCTAAATTTAGCCGGATTTTATCTCGTTTCATCGCGCCCCGCTTGATTCTTTGGCTAAATTTTGCTTGATAGCTAGGCGGATCTTTTCAAACCCATCGAAAATCCGCTCGCTTTTGGCTAAATTTACGAACTCTCCCTTGGCCGGCTCGGCGTAGGTAAAAATTCGCTTTTTTTCGTACGGATCGGTTACTTTTTTAAATTTTAAATGCTTTGTCACAAAAAATTTAACGTCCGTTACGCGAGCGAGCCTGCCGTCAAAATTTACGCTAGAATAGATTTTTAATAAGCCTTTTAACATTTTTATACTACTATCGCTTTTTAATTCCTGAAGTCCTAGCGGATGAAACAGGGCGAAAAACAAAATGCCGTTTTTCTCGTAGCAAAAGGCGATGAGCCTGCGATGATTTAGGCTTAAAAGCCGTAAAAATTCCCCGCACTCGCTACGGTTTTTTAACTCTTTATAAAAAGGATTATCAACAATATGTCGAATAATAGTCTTAGCGTCTTTCATAAGGCGATTTTAGCATTTTTTTTGTTAATTTTTATAGCAGGCTGCGGCCACAAGGGCGATCCGTTCTACGAAGAACCGTCCGAGCCATCAAACAGCAAAACCGAAAAGATAAATAAACTATAAATCAAGGAGAGTAAATGAAGATCGTCGGACTTTTGGGTCTATTTTTCGCGCTTGCTTTCGGTAGCGGCGACGCTGCGGGCGAGGCGTTAAATTTAACGACTACGTGGGTGGGTATAGCATGCCTCATTATTTTCGTCGTGGGATATTTTTTCATCGCTACGGAAGAAAATTTTCATATGGACAAGGCTAAACCGGCCATATTTATCGGTACTTTTATGTTCTTGCTCATCGGCTTTTATATGCTGGCAAACGGCCTAGACGTGCATTCGTTGCAAAATGAGGTAAATCACCTGATTTTAGAGATTTCGCAGATCGTATTTTTCCTCATGGTTGCGATGACCTATATCGAGGCGCTTATAGAGCGGGACGTGTTTAACGCGCTAAAATACAACCTCGTCTCAAAGGGCTACACGTATAAAAAGCTATTTTGGCTAACGGGTATTTTGGCGTTTTTTATCAGCCCCGTCGCCGACAATCTAACTACCGCTCTTATCCTTTCTACCGTTCTTTTAACGATAGATAAAAATAACGTAAATTTCCTAGTCGCGGGCGCTATAAACATCGTCGTAGCAGCAAACGCGGGCGGCGCGTGGAGTCCGTTCGGCGATATAACGACTCTGATGGCTTGGGCTGCGGGCAAGGCTCCGTTTATCGACTTTTTCGCGCTTTTCCCGGCCTCGTTTATCGGCTGGCTGGTTACGGCGTTTTTGCTAGCGCGCGTCGTGCCTGAGGGTAGTCCGCACTTTGACCCTGCGACGGAGCCGAAAGTAAGCATCAAAAAAGGCGGCAAAGTCGTCATTGGACTTGGCGCATTTACGATATTTTCGGCAGTTATGATGCATCAGCTTTTCCACCTACCTGCAATGTGGGGCATGATGTTTGGCTTCTCGCTTCTTAGCCTTTACACTTACGTCTACAAAAAAACTAATAAAAACGAAGAGCCTATGCACGTCTTTCACTATATGTCAAAGATCGAAAACAACACGCTTTTCTTCTTCTTCGGTATCCTTGCCGCCGTGGGCGCGTTGCACTTCGTAGGATTTTTAAATTACGCCGTTTCGCTTTACGATAAATTCGGCGCCACTGCCGTAAATATAGGAGTCGGCTTCCTATCCGCTATCGTGGATAACGTCCCTGTTATGTCCGCCGTACTAAAAGCAAATCCTATGATGGGCGCAGATGCGGGCGAAAATTTAAGCCAGTGGCTACTAGTTACCTTAACTGCCGGTATCGGCGGGTCTATGATAAGCTTTGGTTCGGCTGCCGGCGTAGGCGTGATGGGCAAACTAAAGGGCATATATACCTTCGGCGCGCATATGAGGCTTGCTTGGACGGTAGTAGTCGGCTACGTAGTATCCGTGGCGATTTGGTACGTGCAGTTTGAAATTTTGCATTTATATTTCTAAAGGGCAGGCATGAATAACACGATAATAGTTTTGGATTTTGGTTCGCAATACACCCAGCTAATCGCTAGGCGCTTGCGCGAACAGGGCGTTTATACCGAAATTTTGCCTTTTAATGCTAAGGTCGAGGAGATCAAAGCAAAAAAGCCAAAAGGCATAATCCTAAGCGGCGGGCCTGCTAGCGTCTATGCTCCTGACGCGTATTTTTGCGACGAGGGCGTGTTTAAGCCAAAACTGCCGATTTTAGGCATTTGCTACGGTATGCAGCTTTTGGCGCACAAATTCGGCGCCCAGGTCGCTCCGGCCTCCCACAAGGAGTACGGCAAAGCCGAGCTAACCGTGACTAAGGAGCACCGACTTTTTACCGATTTGCCCCAAAAGCAGATCGTTTGGATGAGCCACTCCGACTTTGTAAAAAATTTACCAAACGGCTTTGAGGCGTTGGCGACGAGCGAAAATTCGCCTTATTGCGTATTCGGCGACGACGCGCGTAAATTTTACGCTTTGCAGTTTCATCCCGAGGTGCAGCACAGCGAGTTTGGTACGCAGATCTTAAAAAATTTCGCCAAATATATCTGCGGCTGCGAAAGCACGTGGAATATGGGCAGCTTTGCCAAAACCCAGATCGCTAAAATCAAAGAAACGGTCGGTAACAAAAAAGTCCTTTGCGCCGTTAGCGGAGGCGTGGATAGCTCCGTCACCGCCGCGCTTCTGGCCGCCGCGATACCGCAAAATTTGATCCTGGTTTTCGTCGATAACGGACTACTTAGAACGGGCGAGCGCGAGCAGGTGGAGGCGACTTTTAGAACCAAGCTTGGCGTAGAACTAGTTAGCATAGACGCGAGTAAAACTTTCCTAGAAAGGCTTGCCGGCGTAACAGATCCGGAGAAAAAACGCAAGATCATCGGCGAAACTTTCATCGAAATCTTTGAAAAAGAGGCCAAAAAGCACGATAATGTCAAATTTTTAGCCCAAGGCACGCTCTATACCGACATCATCGAAAGCTCGGTCGTAGGCTCGAGCAAGACGATCAAAAGCCACCACAACGTGGGCGGGCTGCCTGATTGGATGAGCTTTGAGCTAATCGAGCCTTTAAGAGAGATTTTTAAAGACGAGGTGCGTCAACTCGGCCTTGAGCTTGGTCTTAGCAGGGATTTGGTGTTTCGCCATCCATTCCCCGGTCCGGGCCTTGCGATCCGCATAATGGGCGAGGTAAATACGCCGAGCCTCGAGCTACTACGCAAAGCCGACGTGATCCTGCGCGACGAGCTAAAATCAAGCGGCTGGTACAACAAGACGTGGCAAGCTTTTTGCGTGCTTTTAAACGTAAATTCAGTCGGCGTAATGGGCGATAACCGCACCTACGAAAACGCCGTGTGCGTGCGCGTGGTGGACGCTAGCGACGGCATGACGGCTAGCTTCTCGCGCTTGCCGTACGACCTACTAGAAAACGTCTCTCGCCGCATCATAAACGAAGTAGACGGCATCAACCGCGTAGTTTACGACATCTCTAGCAAACCGCCTGCAACGATAGAGTGGGAGTAGTATAATGATTATATGCCATATAATATGAAGCTAATTTAAAATGATTAAAATATCATTAGAACATTATTCTTGTATTAGTAAAAATTACGAAAAATCTCTTAATGCAGGTTTTAAAAAAGATAATGGTATTTTTTACACAGATATAAAATTAGCAAGTCAAATTATGGAATTTTTGAGTTTGCCAAAAAAATCCATAATTCTGGATCCTTGTTGTGGAACGGGAAATTTTCTTACAGTGGCAAAAGAATTAGGGTATGAAAAAATATACGGAGCTGATATTGATAAATGTGCAATTTCGTTAGCAAAAAAAAATATAGACACAAACAACATTAGAACATTGGATACGCTTGGCAATGATGCTGAGTATATTTTGAATAAATTCAATTTATCAGAGCCGGTTGATGCAATTATTGGAAATCCGCCGTATGCACCTATTGCAAAAGATATTATGATTGATACATCTGATTACTTGTTTTTAAGAAAAGTAAAGGATTCAGGTAGTAACTTATTTATTGCTGCAATGTATAAAGCATTTGATTTGATTAAAGCAAATGGAACAATATCCTATATCATACCTAAAAACTTTCTTCACGTTGCTTCATATTCAATGTTAAGAAAAACAATCTTAAATGAGAAACAAATTGTTTCTATTTTAGATATAGGCAAGTATTTCAAAAATGTTAGGGGAGAGCAGATCGTATTAACTTTAGAAAATAGCTTTATGAATGATAATAATATTTCTATATACAAGTATGAAGATTGTGAAATTGTCAAGAAACTAGAAGTCCCTCAAAGCTTTTACAAAGATGAAATTTTATTATTTGGTAGTGAAGAAGATTTTACAATTTATAAAAAATTGGAAGGTACATATCAAAAATTTAGTGATGTGTGTACTGGATATGTAGGCAGAGGAAAGTCGAAGTCGGATAAAGCGATAGTTGGAAAGGATATACGTAAATTCTCATTTAAAAATATTGAAGTCCCTAAGAAGGGAAATAAAGTCTTTATACAGAATATTTATAGTGCTGAAGCAGGAATAATTGCAAGTTTTGCAGGAAACCTTGAAGCTGGAGAGACAGTAACTGTTTTTACTGATGGCGATGAAAAAATGTGTCGATATATATTGGGATTTTTACATTCTAATTTATGTAATTATTATTTGCTTAATTTTTGTTATAATAATTCAAAACTTACAATGCACACAGATGCAAAATACTTAAAAAAATTACCTTTAATAATAAAAGATAATACATTTTCTAAGATAATAAGCATTGTTAAATCATTAGAAAAAATTGAATATATGAGCGACAGTTGGTTTGACATGATGGAAGCTTTAAATGATTTGATATATCAGACTTATAATATATCTGAAAATGAAAGATTACACATAGATTTGCAAATGAAAAGTATACAGTCGAAGAGGTGGCATAATGATAAATGAAGAGAAAAGATGTAATAATTTAACTGGGAAAGAGTGGCTTCAAAATTCTTTTAGCATATGGAGAAATTTGACTAAGACTAAAGAAGAAAAGGATATGGGGCATCCGGCTTCATATCCTGTTCCTTTGTGCGAAAGGCTTATAAAAACTTTTTCAAAAAATGATGCTTTTATAATAGATCCGTTCAATGGAGTAGGTTCGAGCCTTGTTGCAGCACATAATCTTGACCGTAAAGCTGTTGGTATAGATTTGTCGCAGGAATTTTGTAAGGTTGCAGAACAAAGGATTGGGAATGATAAAAAAATTAGAATTATTAATGGGAATAGTTTTTCGGAATTGGATAAATTGGAAGAAAATTCATTTGATTTGTGTCTAACATCACCACCTTATTGGGACATATTAAATATGAAACGGAGTGCTGATGGGAAACAGAGCATAAACTATTCGGAAAAGTCCAATGATATGGGGAATATATCTGAATATCGTACTTTTATAAATGAATTGGGAAGATTATTTTTTAAAGTTAATAGAGTTTTGAAACCTGGGGCATATTGCTTGGTAAATGTTATGGATATTCGAAAAAAAAGTGTTTTTTACCCTCTTCATAGCGATTTGGCGACAGAATTACAAAAACAAGGGTATGTATTTGATGATATTATTATCTGGGACAGACAGCAAGACTATAATAATATGAGACCTTTAGGTTATCCATACAAATATCGCATAAATAAGGTCCATGAGTATATATTGATTTTTATAAAAAAGTAGGATGATTTGCAATGTACAATGAAGAGTTTTATAATTTTTTAGTCAGTAGCAAGCAGCGTATATTTATTGATGCTGAAGGAAGGGAAGATAAGATCAAGGCTTTCATTCAAAAGTACAATAGTAAATATAATGAATCTGTTTCTGTTGGAGATTATGGTATATGTTTACTAGGAGATGTCGATAAATGGGGAATAGAATTGAGAATATATTTTAATAATATTTCTAATATTCCTTCTTATTGGGATGGAAGAAAATATCATAACAGAAATTATAAATCAAGTGAATTTACTTATAGATTAGATGATAATCAATTAGTCTATTATTTATTTGATAATGGATATAGACTTGGATACAATTAGAATAAGGAGTTCGTTTTGAATAATAATTGAGTAAATAATATGAGAACCTTATATTAGCCCTACAAATGTCGTATAAATAAATTTTTATTAAAGTATAATAATTTTATAAAATAGGAGGATATTATGTTTACATTAAGAAGTGTTTTATCACAAAGAGGCTATGGTTATCAAACTTTTTTTACTGATAGAGCAGAGGATATCTACTTTAAAACAGTAAATGATCTTTGTTATTCAATAGGTTATATTTTGAGACATGTTCAAAGAATAGATGCAGAAATACCAGAAGAACAGATATCAGAAATCTTAAGAGTTATACTAAATTATCCGATAACAACCAGCTATACATCTGGCGGAAATGTCATGAAATGGGGTAAACAGTACCGTATATATTTTAATTCTATAAGAAATATGCCTGTTGAATTAAAAGGAAGATTACAGAATGATGATAAAATGAGACTTACAGGAAGTAGGTTTATAGAAGCGTGTTTTTATATTGGGTTTGTTCCTGGTTCTAATCAAGATAGAGATTTGATATTTGAGGTAATGAATGAGATTTTTGATGACGAAGAAATCAAATTTTTTGAAGATGGATACAAAAGATAAGATTAATTATGAATGTAGAAATGGCTTATCTCTTGGGGATGATATGTGGAAATGGTGAAATTCAGAGGACATCAGTTAATACTGTAATATCTATTGAAATACCACATAAAAAATTGGAAACAGAAGAAGTTCATGATGTTAAACTTTATGTCAAGGCGAGTATTGCAGATATTAGAAATATCATTGAACCTTTGATTGGTGCAGGATTGGATTTTATTCAAAATCCTTCATCGACTATTTTGTCTTTCACTAAACCAAATACGGATTATTTAATACGCGAAATAAATAGGTTTGTTGGAAATGCTGTATCACATAATGATATATCAATCCATGAAGATATTTTTGAGTGTAGTGTGGATGAACGCAGACAATTTTTAAAAGGTTTTGCAGATGTTACAGGGTATATTAGGAGGAGTAATGCGTATTTTAATAAATATGAACATAGAGTTTATTTAGAAATACCGCATAACTGGCAAATGGTAATAGATATATGTAATTTATTGAAGTCAACCGATATTCCTGTACAAACGATTGATTGGGCACATCCTAATATGCGAGATGGAGATCTGAAAAAGTATAATGCAGGTCAAGTTAATTTTTGGAAAAAAGAACATCAAGTAAAAATATGGGCAAATGAGTTTAATCCAATTGGCTTTGGGATTATACACAAACAACAAGCATTGGATATGTTTTCGGATGAATTAATTGCTGCATATAGAAAACTTAGCAAAGACTTAAAAAAGAAAACTCATAAATACTTTTGGGAATCAAAAAGAAAACCGAATAAAACTAAACCGCCTCATCCAGGAGAAAATGATGATTTTATCCCAATAACAATTAGGGGTAAGCATTTCAACTCATGGACGGAAATAGCGAGAGAGTTGGGTTATCATGAGTAAAAGAAATGTAAAAAGTGAATTGGAATTATATTTACCAATGAAAAATTGGTTGCAAGGGTATTTGGAAGATAATTACAAAGGATATAAAATCATCACTGTAGATACCCATTCAGAAAGATTAGATAGAGTTTTAGCTAAGTATGATATAGTGAATGAACTTGCTGTTGGTTTAGATCTCCAAATAGATGTTTTAGGAATAGCAAAAAGAGGAAATACGGTAAAACTATTTTTTATTGAAGCAAAAAAAACAAACTTGACTTTAAGGGACTTAGGACAATTATGGTCATACTGTAAATTAATCGAACCTGAAGAAGCTTTTTTAATGACTTCGGCAGGATTAGGTACATTAAATAAAATACTAAACATTTTAAAGAGAGAAGATTTACTAGATTATGGAAGTGGGAAATTTATAAAAAAGATGAAAATATCTACATGGAATTTAACTTCCGAAACTCCCGACTTATCAACTATGATTCCTAAGATTTAATCTGTCAAATAGATCTAACTTTTATAAGACAGATAACCCTTATCAACAAATCGCTTAAAAATTTTCGCTACAATGACGCGTAAATTTACGAAAGGAAGAAAAATGAGTAAAATTTACAATCTGAACGCCGACACGAAAGTGATCGCAAAAAGCGTCGTTAGCAAGAGAATTTTTGATTGCGAGAACGCTCACGTCGACGTGTTTGCTTTCGATACGGGCGAGGAGCTAGACCACGAGATGCTATTTTGCGACAGCCTAGCGTGGGTCGTCGAGGGCGGCGCGAGCCTGCACTACGGCGAAAGGCAAATGCATCTAGGTAGCGAGCAGGCTTGCCTGATAGAGAAAAAAGTATGGCGAAAATTAATTTTTAGCGAACCGACGAAATACGTCTCAATCGATTTTAAGGAGGACTTAATGATAGATCATTTACCTAAGGCGGCTATTTTTAGCCTAATGGACGCAGTCGAATACGAAGAGGGCAAAATCGTGAGCAAAACGCTCGTCAAAAACGAAAACGGCTCGATGTCGTTGCTATCGTTTTCAAAAGACCAGCAGCTATCTACTCACGCGGCTCCGGGCGACGCGCTTTTGATCGCGCTTGACGGCGAGATGAAGCTAACCATCGGCGACGAGCATTTTGATATCAAAAAGGGCGATACCATCGTACTTCCTGGTAAAATCCCGCACGGACTAAAGATCCCGGAAAAATTTAAAATGCTGCTTATCGTGACAAAAGATAAGATGTAGAGTTTCGGGGCGCTTGCCCCGACTCGTTTAGGAAATATATGGCAAGATTTATAATAGATGATGAAAACATAAGCGTAGATAATCTAGCGACGCTAAAAAAGCTAGGACAAAAAGATAAAATTTATATCGTAACTAACGATAGACAAAAGCTAAGTATCTCCGTTTTGGCGTGGTTTCTGGCGCGAAAAATCAAAATAAAAATCATACTTTTACAGAGCGCTCACAAGGACTATGCCGATAAAATAATTACGTTTTTAATGGGTAAACTCTCGCGCAAAAAAGACAAAATTTACATCGTCAGCAACGATAAATTTTACGACGACGTGATAGAGTTTTTTAATAAGCAAGATAAAAACGGCGGCAAATTTCATAAACTCAAATTTGATTTTAGCCGTTCGCATACGGCGCAGCTCATCGAAGAAAATCGAGACGAAATCGCGGTCTTGATACGAAATTCTGGCAGCCTCAGCGAGCTTCATATGAAAATTATCTCAAAATTCGGTAGCAAAAATGGCGCCGGCGTGTATAACGCACTAAAAGAGGATGCGAGGAAAATTTACAAAAAACCTCAACTAGAAAACCCGCAAAAAGGCGAAGTAAAGCGTATCGCAGCGCCAAATTCCGCAAAATCTAGGCCGGCGGCGCAGGGCGACGAGCAAAAACTTGATGAGCGAGAAAAGTCAAAAACCGAGTCAAATTTTGGCTGCGAGGTTTTGCAGACTCAAAGCGCCCGGGCAAAGGAGCAAAATTTAGAAAATCACTCGCAAATCGCTCAAAATTCGGAGTCCGAAAAACCGCAGCCTTTAAAGAGCGAAAACGACGCGGCGGCAAATAATGAAAATTTACAAGAGACCAAAGCCGTAGAAACAAATTTGAGCGATGATCTGGGTCCTACCGAGCATCCGAAAGACGCGGAGCAAAATTTGAGTGCCAAGGCTTCTAGCGAGGATCTTAAAGTGGATCAAAAAGGACAAAATTTATCAAACAAGCGTCCGCCGCAAAAACCAAATCAAGCTAACGCACCGCAAAACGAAGCAAAAAATAAAGCCGAAAATGCGGTAAAAACGCAGCTTTCTATCAAGATAGACGAGGTTAAAAAGCAAGAGATTAGAAAAATCGCGTTTGAGAGTAAAAATTTGGGCGATTTTCACAACGGACTGGTAAAAAAATACGGTGCAGACGATGCCGGAAAGCTGTATAAAGCATTAAAACAAAAGGCAAAAGAGTATCTAAGTAGGCGTGACGCGAAAAAATAAAATTTGCTTTTTGGCTACGGCTTTTAAAATTTGAGAATTTGCGGTAAAATTTGGTCGTAAAATCATAAATTTAAGGGCGAAAATGATCTATCTGGTCGGGTCAAATTTGGAATTTGAGGGCGTAAAGACGCTGGTTTTAAACAAGATCAAATTTAATAAATTTAGCGCAAATTTGGCTGAATTTGACTCACTAGTTTTGACCTCTAAAAACTCCGTAAACGCACTAAAATTTAATCAAATTTTGCCCGCTAGTTTGCAAATTTACTCCATCGGCGAGAGCACTAGCCGTGCGGCTAGCGAGTTTGGCTTTACTCAAATTTACACTGCAAAAAATGCTCACGGAAACGACTTTGCCGCCGAGATCGCACCGCTTTTAAAGGGCAAAAAAACGCTATTTTTAAGAGCGCGCGAGACGGCTTCGAGCGTGGGCGAAATTTTGCGAGAGAGCGGCGTAAATTTGACGCAGATAATCGCTTACGAAAACGTTTTTAAACCGCTTAACGAGGAGCAAAAACCGCCCAAAAACTCGGCGATTATTTTTACGGCTCCCTCAGCGGTGCGAAATTTTACTCGAAATTTTGGCTGGGATGAGAGCTATAAAGCCGTCGCTATCGGGCTTACGACGGCAAAAGAGCTAGAAAAATTTAGCGCGCCCAAAGTGAGCGCCGAGCAAAATATAAATTCCTGCGTAAGCCTCGCAAAAACGCTACTTTAAGCTAAAATTTTATATAATAGCCTTGCCTGAGTGATTTGGCAGCGTATTTTTATAGGGTCCAACACATTAGTTTCGGCGAAGATGTGCGGCGACCGTGCGACGCGGCTTCGTTTGAGCGTGCGAGCGCGAGAAGTTGCGACCTAAAGGAACCGTCTATTTGCAAGGTTGGCTTTGAATTTTCGGGCCACTTATATGCGCACCGCTCACTTGGGTTTTTATTTTTGGAGAAATTATGAAAATTTTGATAATCGGAAGCGGCGGGCGCGAGTACTCCATAGCTCTAAAACTTCAAGAATCCCGCAAACACGAGCTTTTCTTTGCTCCGGGCAACGGAGCCACCTCAAAGCTCGGCACAAATCTAAACATCAAAGATTATAATCAGCTTGCAGAATTTGCCGAGACGAAGCAAATAGAGCTAACCATCGTCGGTCCGGAGGCGCCGCTAAGTGACGGCGTCGTGGATATCTTTAAGGCGCGAAATTTAAACATTTTCGGACCGAGCAAGGCTGCGGCTAGGCTTGAGGGTAGTAAGGCGTTTATGAAGGATTTTTTGGCTAGAAACGCTATTCGAACGGCTGCTTATCTAAATACCGACGATTACGACGCTGCGGCTAAATTTATCGACTCTCTCGCCGCACCGGTCGTCGTTAAGGCCGACGGACTGTGCGCGGGCAAAGGCGTGATAATCGCGCAAAGCCGCGAGGAAGCAAAGGCCGCGGCTCGCGATATGCTAAGCGGAGAGAGCTTCGGCGAGGCGGGCAAACGCGTGGTCGTGGAGGAGTTTTTGGACGGATTCGAGCTTAGCTTTTTTGCGATTTGCGACGGCGAAAATTTCGTTAGCCTGCCCGTAGCGCAAGATCATAAGCGCCTAAAAGATAACGACGAAGGACCAAATACCGGCGGCATGGGCGCCTACGCTCCTAGTCCGCTAGCAAGCCCCGAGCTAATAAAACAGGTCGAAAAAGAGGTCGTAAAACCGACTCTAAAAGGCATGAAAGCCGAGGGAAATCCTTTCTGCGGCGTGCTTTTTGCGGGGCTTATGGTGGTTAAGGGTGTGCCGTACGTGCTCGAGTTTAATGTGCGTTTCGGCGATCCTGAGTGCGAAGTGCTAATGCCGCTGATCGACGGCGATCTGGGCGAAATTTTATTAAATGCGGCAAAAGGCGATCTAAAACCCGTAAAGCTAAAAGACGAATTTGCAGTCGGAGTCGTGATGGCTAGTAAAAATTATCCTTTTTCAAGCTCGCCTAGAGCCAAAATCAGCGTAAAAAACGTGCCTGAAAACTCGCACATAGCATTTGCCGGCGTGAGCGAGCAGGGCGGCGAGATATATGCCGACGGCGGACGAGTGCTAGTGTGCGTGGGGCTTGGCAAAAGCATAAAACAAGCGCAGCAAAAGGCCTACGAGCTTTGCCAAAACGTAGAATTTGACGGCGCGCAGTACCGAAAAGATATCGCCTGGCAAATGCTAAAAGGGCGCGAATGAGCAGGAGCGTCATCGACAGACTCGAAAACGAAAATATCACGCTCGCTAGCGTCGGCAAAAGAGCCGTCGCGTGGGGGGTAGATAAATTTTTACTTTCGGCGTTATTTTTCGTGATTTATTACGATAAATTTGACGGAATAGACTTTGAGCAAACCGTCGTTTTGCTTGCGAATTTAACCCTTCAAATCGTTTTGCTAGACGTGATTTATCAGACTTTTTTTACGTGGTACTGCGGCGCGACGATGGGTAAAATAGCTATGAAAATCGTCTGCGTAGACGTAAATTTGCTCGATAAACCGAGCTTTTTAAACTCCTTAGTCCGCGCCTTTATGCGTATCGTTAGCGAAAACTTGTGCTTTCTTGGTTTTGCATGGGCGTTTTCAAATCCATTATTTCAAACGTGGCAAGATAAGGCCGCGAAAACGGTAGTTATAGATGTTTACTAGAATTTTTTCGTTACTAATGTTTGGGGCTTTTAGTTGCTTTGCGGCTCAAAATTTCGAGCTTCTGGCCGATGACGTAAAACGCGACAACGGCGTTGTTACGGCGGATAAAAACGTACTTGTTTATTCGCAGGATTATTTGATGAGCGCGGATAGGGCCGTTTACGATCAGCAAAAAGAAATTTTGGAGCTTTTCGGTAACGTAAATTTGATAAGAAATAAAGACGAAATCTCGCGCTGCTCGTATGCAAAGATCGACCTAAATAGCAAAGATAGCAACTACGAGACGCTATTTATGATGAACCGCGATATGGAAGTGTGGATGCAAAGCGACGAGAGCAATAGCACTTCTAAATTTTACGAGGTAAACGGTGCGGTCGTATCAAGCTGTAACGTCCAAGACCCTGATTGGAAGATCAAATTTAGCAGCGGCAAGCTAAACCGCGAGAGTAAATTTTTACACCTTTACAATCCCGTATTTTACGTCGGAAACGTCCCGGTGTTTTATCTGCCGTATTTTGGCTTTTCCACCGATACGCGCAGACGTACCGGACTTTTGCCGCCGGAGCTTGGCTACGGCAAAAACGACGGATTTTACTACAAACAACCGATCTACATCGCCGAATACGACAGCTGGGACTTGCAGTTTGATCCGCAAATTCGAACTAGACGCGGCACGGGTATCTACGGTACGTTTAGATTTGCCGATTCGCCGTATTCCAGAGGCTCGGTGACGCTAGGCGCATTTAGAGATACCGAGGGCTACCGCCAAAGACAGATCGAGAAAAACTCGCTAAGACTCCCGTTAAAAAACAAAACGCATAAAGGCGCTGAGGTCAAATACGAGCGCGACAGGCTCGTTAAGCACCTAATAAGCGAGGATTTACAGGAGGGTTTGTGGCTTGATGCTACGGCGCTAAACGATATCGACTATATAAATTTGAAAAAGCGCGGCGCTGGTAGCGACGACAATCCTCTCGTAACCTCAAAGCTAAACTATTTTCTAAGTAGCGATAAGCACTATTTTGGCGCATACGCGAGATATTACGTAAATACCTCAAAAATCGGTAGCCCAAACGAAAACAAAGATACGCTGCAGGAGTATCCAAGCTTTCAGTATCATAAATTTACCGACAGCTTTATCTTGCCTAACGTGCTTTATTCCGTTGATTTAAGCTCGCATAACTATACGAGAAGAATCGGCGTAAAGGCGACGCAGTACGAGTTTAATCTACCGGTTTCCTTTCACCTACCTTTGGCGGACGATTATCTTAAATTTTCTTACTATCACTATCTATACGCCACTCACGTGGACTATGCAAAAAAAATGTATCGCCCGACCGGAGATGAGGATAGAAGCGCAAATTATATAGAAAACTATCACAAATTCTCGCTTTATACGGATCTGGCTAAAGCTTACGAGAGCTTTTATCATAGCGTGAATTTAGGCGTTGACTACGTCGTAAAAGCCTACAACGAAGGCGACCTGCCCGATAAATACGAAACTGCCGAGGATGACGGTAACGTATACGTCTACGATATGCTCGGACGAAAATACCAAAGCTTTATAAATCCTCAGCATACTAGAGACGAGATTTCAGCCAGAGCGACGCAGTATTTCTTTAACGAAAACGGAAGAAAATTTTTACGCCATACGATTTCGCAGGGTTATTATACGAAAGAGAACAAGCGCTCGAATTTGAAAAATATAATCGGCTGGTATCCGCTAGCGAATTTATCTTTTTACAACAGGCTTGAGTACTCTTACGACAATAAATACTTTGAAAAAATTCAAAGCGGAGCTAGCTATACTCACGATAAATTCGGCGCTAGCCTCTGGCACACGATGCAAAGGAAAAACTCGCAAGAAAAGCAAAACTATCTACACCTAAACGGTTACGTCGAGCTTCCGCACAACTATAGGCTTTTTGGCGGTTCGCAGTACGACCTCGAGCGAGACTACAACAAGCAGTGGCAGCTAGGCGTCTCTCACCGCAGAAAGTGCTGGAATTATACATTTGTCTATGAAGAGGAGCTAGAGCCTACTACGACCACGAGCGGAACGGCTGCAAAGAAATCAAGAGGCGTTTATTTCTTTATAAATTTCTATCCGATGGGTGGCGTGCATTACGACTTTTCGGTAGGTCAGACGCAGGGTAGCTGATGAGCGGCTACGAGGATTTGGTCTTTGAAAACCAGCTCGAGGCGGCCGAAAAACTGCTTGAAATTTTGCCCAAAAAAGAGCTAGCCGCGGGCGAATATCTGATGATATGCGGCTCTATAGACTCGGTCATCATGGTCGATAGCGTGGCTCGCGGGCTAAATTTGAGCTATGAGATTTTATTTTGCGAGCGCATTTTTGCGCCCAATAACCCCGAGTGCGAGATCGCTATGGTTAGCGAAAAGGATGACGTCGTGCTAAACAATGAGCTGATTAAGAGCTTTGGCATTAGTTACGACTTCGTATACGGCGAGGCTGACCGCAAATACGACGAAAAAATCCTAAAAAACGTCTATAAATTTAGAAAAGGCAATCTAATCGGCGATCTAAAAGATAGAAATATCTTGCTCATCGACGAGGGCTGCGAGACGGGACTCACGGCGCTAACTTGTCTAAAAACGCTTATGCGCGAGCGGGTAAAATCAGTCACCTACGCTACGCCGCTCATCGCTACCGACGTAGCCGCGGCTATCGCGCCGCTGGTGGATGAAATTTACGCCGTGCATAAGATCGCAAATTTTATCGAAGTGGATTTTTACTACAAAAACAAAATCGAACCAAAACCCGAAACCGTGCTTTCCATATTAGAGGAGAGTCCGTTTTATATACCATTACAAAAACAAGGAGATATTAGGGCATGCAGTATTCAATAGAAGTCAATAATCAAGTCGAAATTTACGATATAAACAAGGTCGCCAAGCAAGCTAGCGGCGCGGCGCTTTTGCGCGTAAAAAATACCGTCGTTTTGGCCACCGTCGCTCGCGAGGATACGCAAGTTACCGAGGATTTTTTACCGCTAACGGTGCAATACATCGAAAAAAGCTACGCGGCAGGCAAGATCCCAGGAGGCTACGTAAAAAGAGAAACTAAGCCGGGGGATTTTGAGACACTAACTTCGCGCATCATCGACCGTTCGCTTCGTCCGCTCTTTCCAAAGGGCTACGCGTATCCGACGCAAATCGTCGTGATGGTGTTATCTTGCGATCCTGAGGTCGATCTACAAGTCGTCGCTCTAAATGCGGCCTCAGTCGCGCTTTATCTTAGCGACATCCCCGTAAATGCGCCTGTTTGCGGCGTGCGCGTGGGGTATATAGATAATAAATTCGTGATAAACCCTAGCAACTCCGAGCTAAAAGCTTCCGCGCTTGATCTTTACGTGGCAGGCGTTAAAGACGAGCTTCTGATGATAGAGATGAGAAGTATCGCGGCGGAAAGAGACGAGATAGTCCCTATCGCGCTTGATCCTATGATGGATCCGAATTTAAGCGGCGCTATAGCGATGCAGGATATGAACGAATTTAGCGAAGACCTCATCGTAGAAGCGATCGCGCAAGCAGGTAAAGCCATACTCCGCGCCTCAAACGCTTATGAAGAAGCATTTAGCCAGCATAAAAAAGAAGACGCGCAGCTAGAGCTAAAACCCGAGATCGAAAACGAGAGCGTCGCGGTTTATCTAAACGAATTTTATAAAAACGACGTAAAAGCCGCGATAAATCAGATGGCTAAAAGCGAGCGCGCTAGCGAGCTAACCAAGATCGCTAAGCAAATTTTGACCGACGAAGTAGCCCAAAAAGAGGGCTGGGACGAGGAAGTCGTCTCTAGCGTCCTAGCTAAATTTAAGAAAAAAATCGTCCGCGAGCAGATCATAAACGAGGGCGTTCGCGCCGACGGCAGAGGGCTTAAAGAGATCCGCCCGATCAGCATTGAGACCAATATCTTGCCAAATGCTCACGGTAGCTGCCTCTTTACCCGCGGCCAGACGCAAGCTCTCGTGGTCGCCACTCTAGGCACCGACGGCGACGCGCAGATGTACGATATGCTAACGGAAAAAGGCGCCGTGACGGATAAATTTATGTTTAACTACAACTTCCCAGGCTTTAGCGTCGGCGAAGCTAGCCCGCTAAAGGCTCCGGGCAGACGCGAGCTGGGTCACGGCAATCTCGCTAAACGCGCGCTTGCGCCTAGCATCGATCTAAATTCGCCTTACACGATCAGACTCGTGTCCGAAATTTTAGAAAGTAATGGCTCAAGCTCGATGGCTAGCGTTTGCGGCGGCTCTTTGGCGCTAAGGGCTGCGGGCGTCGATACGCCAAAGCTAGTCGCGGGCGTTGCGATGGGGTTAATTTTCGAAGGCGATAAGCACGCCGTGCTAACCGACATCATGGGACTAGAGGATCACGATGGCGATATGGATTTTAAAGTCGCTGGTAGCAAAGACGGCATAACCGCGCTTCAGATGGATATAAAGCTAGGCGGTATCAGCCTTGACGTGCTAAAAGAGGCGCTTTTGCAGGCGCGCGAGGGCAGGCTGCATATATTAAATTTGATGGAAAAAGCAAACGAAAATATCTCCGTAAACGAAGACATACTGCCTAAACTAGAGCTTTTTAGCGTTGATCCGGGCAAGATCGTCGATATCATCGGACAAGCTGGAAAAACGATAAAAGAGATTATCGATAAATTTGACGTCGCCATCGACCTCGACCGCGAAAAAGGCGAGGTAAAGATCGCCGGCGCGCAAAAATCAAGCGTAGATGCGGCTAAAGATTACATCATACAAATCGTCTCAAAAGACGGCGGCAAGGGCTTTGGCAGCAAAAGAGGCGGCAAAGACGGCAAGCCTCATAAGACGCCTGAATTTAATATCGGAGACGAATTTGAGGGCGAGGTAAAAAGCGTGGTAGAATTTGGCGCCTTTATCGGGCTTCCGGGCGGCGTAGACGGACTTTTACACATCTCAAAGATCAAAACGCCTCTAAAAGCCGGCGATAAGGTCAAAGTAAAAATCAGCGAGCAAAAAGGGCACAAAATTTCCCTTTCTTTGGCGCAATAAATTTAAAGGAGAACCGATGCAGTATAAAAAAATATTCTTCCCCATAGGTGCCGGCGACGATGTCAAAGAGCGTATAAAAGGGGCTTTGCTAGTGGCTAAATACTTTAGCGGACACATCGAAATTTTAGCCTGCCAGCTCGATCCTAGCGTCGTTTATAATATGAAAATGACACTTCGAGGCGGCGTGCTTTACGAGGAGTTTTTAAAGGCTGCTAAGGCTGATTTGGGGCTTGAACACGAGCAAAACGAGGCTATTTTTAACAAGCTTTGCGCCGAGCTTGGCGTACGCGTCAGCGATACCCCGTTAAAAGGCGAGGCGAGCGCGAATTTTATAACCAAAAGCGGAAAAAGAAGCCTAATCGTCGAGCAAGAGTCTAAATTTTGCGATATGGTCGTAGCAGCCGTACCGCTTGACGGTAAGATTACGGGTACGTTTGAAGCGGCGGTACTAAAAAGCGGTAAAAACGTTATCGCGATCCCTAGAAAACTTACTAAATTTAGCACGGAAAATATCCTGGTAAGCTGGACCGGTACGCCTGAGAGCTCGCGCGCCATCACCAGCTCGCTACCGCTTTTAAAAGAGGCTAAGCGCGTAAAGTGCATCACTTCAAAAGCAAATTTGGGCGATCAAAGCGAGGCTAGCTTAAAGAGGCTGGACGAATACTTCGCGCTGCACGGCATAAATGCGGATTTTGAGGTCGTAGGAACTTTTTCGGTCCCGGGCGAACCGCTTTTAAAAGCCGCGACGGATGGAAATTTCGACCTAATCGTAGCGGCTAGATATGCAGAAAACGGCTTTAGGGAGATTTTCTTAGGCGGCACGACCAAGTACTTCTTACAAAATACCACGATACCGGTATTTATGTAAGACAAAGATCTGAGCTAAATTTACAGCTTAAATTTAGCTCCAAAATCTAAATTTAGCTTGAAATAGGGTTATAATATCGTAATCCAAGAGAAAATATGCTAAATTCGACTCCAAATAAAGCATAACTATTGAAGCTTATTACTAAGCAAAGTCCAAAAATATCGCTAAATTACGGTTTATGGTTTTTAATGAGGTCTAAAAATCGGACATAATTGGAAATCAGCCAAGATATATTAAATAATCATAATAATATTTTAGAAGGTGACTTTTAGATTATACTTACAAGTATTGACTAAAATTTGGTTAGTCAGTAAATTTGGTCAGTTAGCCGGTGGTTTTTTGATAGATTTTCCGTCGATGGGTTTGATGTATTTGGCTATTTTGGGGATTTTTGTTGAGGTTAATAAGCATGATGGTGCAAGCAAGCGGCTTTTTAAGCCTCTACGTATTTTTCAAATATGTGAGCCACGGTTATTTTAACTTTTGGGGGTTTGCGGGTCAAGACGTCGGGCGTAGATTTCTTGGAGCTTCTTTGACACGTCCTTGTAGCTTATAGAGTAGCACGAGCCGATTTTTTCGACTATCGTTCCGCCGCGCACGAAATAATACTCTCTGACGTACTTCTTGGGCTTAATGGCCAATCCATCGGGCGTGAGCGTTTGGCGTAGCGTTCTCAATTTGTGGATATACGCGGTCTGGATTGACGCGAAACTGAGGGGCTTTGCTAATTAGCGGAAGCGTTTGTGTTGCCATTTTGCAATCCTTTTTTATGAATTTTCATAAATAATTATAGCTGTAGGACTGCTTATTTTTTGAATTTTGACAAAATATGACTAAATTTTATCAAGTCAGATAAAAATAGTCACGTAGCTTGCCTTTCGGCCGGTATTGATTGTAGCTGTTTTTTTCGAGAGGACCTATTTTGGGGAGTTTGCCCTAGTCTGTTGAGCGCAGGTAAGGTATATGGTGCGACCTGCGTGTCTGCAATTTAGAGAAAAAAGCCCAAAAAATCGAGGCTTTAGCAAAAATAGGAAGTATAAAAAACGACTTCCTAGGTTTTTAAGGTTTTTAAAGAAAACGTAGCGTTTTTAAAAGATTTTAGCTAGAAGCTTAAAGAGTTTTAGGTTATTTTTGAGTTTATATTAAACAAAAAATAAACCATTTAAGGGTTAAACCTTAAGTCGTAAAACTAATTCTTTTACCCGCCTGTTCTGAGTTGGGATGTTAGCATGTTTTTTTGAGCTTGTCAAATTGGGTAAAAAAATATATCCCTACCACGGCCAAGCGTAGCCGTATTCGTGAGTTCTTCGAGCGAATCGGCGAAGCGTTAAAGAAATACAACTTTGTTTTTTTTGAAAGCAAATGAGACGGCACGGGCGGACGCTTGGCTTTCGCTTAGGCTCAAGCCCATTTTGCAAGCTGTGTCGCGACACCCTAAAGGGATATCGCGTCAGAGCCTGCAAAAGTCGCTCTGCATTTTCGCTTTTATCGCTAAAATTGTAGCGAGCCGTTTCGGGCAGTCAAGGGTCAAGACGAGCTATTTTTGCGGGCTCCACACTCGCCTCGCAAAAATTAGCCCTTGACTATACCCGAAGCCGTTCGCATCCACCGCGAAGCTAGACAAAACAAAAAAACAGCCGCCACCGTGCCGTTAGTATGCATTGCTCTTTTGCTTTGAAGTTGTTTTTTTTAATCGGACGCTTTGTAGATTTTTTGGAAGTCGCCTAAATTTATATATTATTACTATTATTAAGAAACGCGGAAAAAGTGCCTCAAAGCCCCTATTTATCGAGGGGCAAAGAGGATCATCGAGCAGTATATTCGAGATCGTTTTTTGGAGTATGAATAGAAGGGCAATAACTAAGAAGACCGCTTTTTATGCCCTCGAAATAGTCAGTAGAATATCCGCCCTTTAAATAATCATCTAAACTATCAGCTAGGTGTTGCCCTTTCGGTTCGATATATAGCCGTCCAGAACGCGCAAGCTCAGAGAGCATAGAAGCTTGACCAAGAAAAAAGCTATCGTTAGCAAGTTTTAAACCCTCTTGATTCTTTTGTAATTCGGCGATCTGAGCGTCTTTTGCTTTAAGAGAATGCTCGGCAGTTTTCAAAAGCTCTTGTAGTCGCTCGTTTTGCTTTTGCAAATTATCAAAATTTTGACGTATTTGTAAATTTTCGGCTTGCAAAGCCTCGACATTAACAGAAGGCTTCGAAGCCATACCGCCAAAAAACGCTTTAGCTATCTTGCTATCCTTGAGGTTCGTCGCTTGTGCCGCTTCCGTCTTATAACGTTCAACGTCATTTAAGACGGGCACATAGCTTCGTATCTGCTCATGCGCGGCATAACCCAAAGCGACGGCTTCTGACACAAACGCATATACCTTATCCCGATCCAAGATACCAAAGCCGTTTTTTAAATTAGCAAATTCAGTCTCGGCCTCAGCAACAACCCGCTTCGAGTTTTTGATTTTTTGGATTCTTTCTACAATCTTAGCCATCTCGTCATCGATGTTTACGGTAGCGGGAGTTTTTTTAAGCTCGGATAGTTCGTCCCTTAGTCGCTTGTTTTCTTGCTCCAAAGTAGCATAGTCCTCACGTTTTGCACCTTGCTCTTTGAGCTCATTTCTAGCCTCAAGGTTTGCGGCTTTCAACTGCGCCTCTAGCTCTTTGATTTTCGCCTTAGCCTCTTTCAATTCGTCGTTTGTAAGTTTCAATTCTTGCTTCAACGGTTCTTGAAGCTTTACGGCCTGTTTGTATTGCTTGGGTGTGAGATGTTTCCGCCCAGTAATTTCCTTGGATTGCCCGCGCTCCATTCCAAGCACGGCCGCAATTTTTGTTTGGAGCTTCGACATCAAGCTCGGCGAAAAGGTTTTTCGGTGCTGCGATATCCCATTCTCGTCGAGGCTAATGAACTCAAGGTGAAAATGGCAGTTCATAACCCACTCGCCCGAGTCGTTTAAATGCCCTTCGTCTTTATGCAAACACCCGTAGATCAAACGATAGCCCATTTCTTTTTCGATTAATTCGGCAGCACGTTTCAAGTCCTCGATCGTATGCCACTCTCGGGCGTTTACCTCGGCCGACCAATATATCTTTGTTTCGTCGTATTTCGGACGTCGCCCGGTGCGTGCGCGATAGGCAGAGTCAGCATCAATTTTCATTTGTTTGGCGAGGCGGCGAGCTTCCTCGAAAGAGCACGTATATTCGTTCAAATGCGATAATTCAGCTCGGATGTCCTTCGCCAAAAAACCTCGGCGGAAGTTGTGCCAGAAGCTCCCAGCCTTCGTAAAGTCAATATTAAACGAGCTTTTAGCGTTGTTATCCATAATTCCCATCCTTTTAATCGTATTTGTCCAGCAATACGCAATAATGGGGGCTTGTCCCTCTTATTGCTGTAGTGCGCACTACTTCAGTAGGGGACAAGCCCCATACTGAAAACTGCGCCCACAAGGGGAAAGACGAGAGTCAAACCGCAAGCACATCGAACTTTTTGAGAAGCTCGGCATATTTAACCTTTTCTGCGCCGATTTCGTCGAGCTCTTTTTTTGACTTATCAAAAGCAACTCGTGCATTCTTTTCCCGTTTTTCTAAGCTCTCGATTTGCTTTAAAAGCTTTTTCAGCTCTTGCACCAATTTAGCATTTTCGCTAAGGGGCTTTTTCTCTTGAGGTTTTTGCTCTTGCGGTTTTTGATTTTGGCTCTGCGTTTGCGATAGAGCGACGTTTTGGCTTTGGTTTGGTTTTTGAATGTCTGATTCCATAATAGGCTCCTTTTTTTGTTAGATTAAACGTGAAAACATGATAGCCAAAAAAATATTGCATATTACAAAAAAGCTAGACGTCCGGATGAAAAGCAAGGTCCTCACGCCGTTGACGCTCGTAAGCTTCGCGGCTCTCTAAATTCCAAATAGCATATAGATCGGCGAGGAAGGCGGAAGTATCAAAATCAGAATCAAGAGGTTTTGATTGTCTTTTTAACAGCGGGGCAACGTAGCCTAGCCAAGACCGAATATCGTAACGAGGCGTTATTAATTCACGGTCACAATCTGACAAATCTTTAGGAACAAAATCAAGCATTCGCAGAGGGTCACGACCACATATTTTTTTCCCCGAAAAAAGCGTACGGCAAAGAGTAATCAAATCATTTTTGTTTTTGCATTTTTTGCCCCAGAGCTTGAGATTTTCGATTCGACGAGGACTCAGATAAACTTGCTTCAGGTTTACGTGATAGCGTTCGGCATTTCCCGAACACCAAAGCGTAACGTCAAGCTGCACAAGATCGTCATCGACTCTAGTTTTTAATTTGCAGGCTACATCTCGGCCGAAACAACCTAAATTAGGCTGCATGATGACATAACGAGTTACGGGAAACGGGTCCTCATCTTCCTCATCTTCCTCATCTTCCTCATCTTCCTCATCTTCCTCATCTTCCTCAAATTGTTTTTTTAGAATAAGCGAATCGTATAAATCGGGATTATCAGCTACGCGTTCTCTCTTTGGGCGACAATGTGAATATTTCCAAAATCGCCAAAGCTCGAAGAATAGACTTTGTAGAATACCCTCCGCGGGCGGGTATTTTTTACGAAGTTTGCTATTGCAGAGGTCAAAAAGTTCTTTTGTTTTTTGTACGTCCTTAATCCGACTCACGTTTCGGCGGACATATTTTTTCTTGAGATTATCATAGTATCTGATGGTTCGGCCTATGAGTTTCTTACATAAAGAGACAGGAAAAAGTTCAGTAGTTTCAGATAAGTCCCATTCATAACCCATTTTTTCGAATTTGAATATATAATCAGGGGAGAGGACAGAGACAACCACAGCACTGTCATTACAGATTTTCTTGCACCTTTGAGAAAGAATATGAACATAGCGAACGGGGCAAAAGAGCATAGCGTGGATGTGAGGGGAGCCGTTTTTATGGCGTTCGTATACCCACGTTGCCCAGATGGGGATAGTTGAAAGAGTTCGTTTTACAAGAGTGTATAGAGATTTTTTCAAGGCTTGCGCAAGTTCTTTGTTACCAAGGCGACCAGGCGTGCCGTTTTTCCAAATGCCCGTATTCTCAGCGGTTAGGGTTACCCCGATGCAAGAAAAACCAAGCGCGTGAAAATCCGCAGAGACATCGAAGGTAGAGATCTCAAGACGTCGCTTTTTTCGCCCACTGCTAGCTTCCTTGCGCGGCTCAATAATCTCGCGATTTAGTAGCTTTTGTTTCAAGTGTAGTTTGCCGGGCTTGAAATCATCAGAATTAGAGCGAAAATTGTTAGCCATTTTTGCAAACTTCCCAAGATAAATTAGTAGCAGATAAGGAAATTTTGCTATAATTCTCTTGTTCTATAAGGCAAGGAGCTAATTCTCTTTGCCCGCCTCTTTTGTTTCTCATAATTTCAATCCCCTATCTTTTAGATAATTAAACCACCAAGTCAAAACACGGCGAGTAGTAGCGATCGATTTCGATTTGTTGTAACTTCGCTCTACGCCTCGGATCCTATGCGACAAAGCCCGAGAGATATCATAGTCGCTAACGTCGCCTTCGTCTACTTCGTGAGCGAAGGTCGAGAGAATACTGCGGAACGAGTGAAATACGATACGACCCTTTGGATTTTCAGGCTCGTAGTCTTTTAGGGATTTTGAGAGTATTGCGTCAGATAGCACCTTTTCGCCACCTCGACCCATAAAAAAATATGTGCTGACGTCCATAGAATCCAGCCACTCGCCAAGCTCGAGCGGAAGACCGAGATACATGTCGCCATTGCGTTTTACCTTCATCTCGTCTTTGGTAAAGGCGAGATAATAGCCGTTTTCGTCGCGCACTAGGTTTTCTCTCGACAAAAAACGAACATTCGCTGCCCGTAATGCCGTGCAGAGGCCGAGGACGAGGGCGTTGCGCACGTCTTGAGACCCCTCGTAACCGCAACAATAAGCAATGAGTGAGCGTAGATCATCGTCGGTTTCAACATACCCAAAGCCGTCACTCTCTGGCACGATGTAGATTTTAGAAAAATCAACGTCGTCTAAAGGGTTTTTGTTGATTTTTTGGCGGTTTTTAGCATAGGTGAAAAGCATTTTAGCCTCGACTAGAAAGTCCTTAAGTGCGGCAAACTTTTCAGCATGATAAAGCTCGTCCGCGATAGCGAATATCGAATCGGCTTTTATACGGCTTATGTCTTTGTCTTTTAGGGGGGCGAATTTTTTATATATTTTGAGTTTCTTTGCCATAGTTTGCGGCGCCCAGCGCTTAGAGCCGAAACTAAGATATGAATCAAAAACCGAAGCTAGGGTAGCAAAAGCCTTTCCGTTAGGCGTAGCCCCTGCGTTTAACTCCTTGGCCATTTTCAACGCCGTTTTGTAACTTAGGTCTTTTGCAGAGCCTAAAAACTTGACTAACTTTCCTTGTTCGCCGTAATAGTAGTCTTTCTTGAGTTTGACCTTTTTACTTTTGCGAGCAGTTGTCTTGAGTATTTTCAACCAAAGTCCGCATTCGTCGAGCTTTTGTCGGCTTTCTTTTTTACCGATCGGTAGCGTGTATATGGCAATAGTTTCGTCAGGATGAGCTTTAAAGCCGACAAAATCCGTAAGTTTGTCAAGTTGAGAGGTTAATCGCATGTGCGTCCTTTTTCTCTTAATTATAAGATTTTAGACGGGTAGCGCGAGTTTTCTAAAAAAATACTTCCTAACCGAGATAGGAAGCCGTCAAGGAAGTTTTAGGAAAGCAATTCGATAAATTTCGGATTACTTAGCTTTAATGCCTATTTCGCAAAAGCCGGATATTGGGATATTTTTGGGAGAATTTGTCTAAATGGTGCGACCTGCGAGATTTGAACTCGCACACCCTTCGGCACTACCACCTCAAAGTAGCGTGTCTACCGTTCCACCAAGGTCGCACGTGGATTAAAACAACAAAAGAGCGGGACGAACCCGCCCGATATTAAAACATTGGGTTTGCGTAAAGAACGATTAGCGCGATAACTAGCGCGTAGATAACTTGCGCTTCGATCATCGCAAGAGCAACGAACATCGTCGTAGTTAGCTTGCTACCCACGCCAGGGTTTCTAGCCGTGCCTGAAATTGTCGCAGAAGCGGTATTTCCCATACCGATAGCGCCGCCAAGAGCCGCTAGGCCTAGACCGACTGCTGCCGCAAGAACAGAGTAAGATCTTAACATCTCGCCGTCGCCCGCAAACGCGAAGCTAGCAAGAGCCATCATTAAGAAAACAACTTTTTTCATAAAGTCTCCTTGTAAATTTAAGCCATTTCGGATCAGACCCCTACTTTGAAGCTTTGAGACCGCATTTTATAAAAATTTAGCTTTGAGTTACTTAAAACCGAGAAAAATTTTCATAAATTTTCTATTCGTCAAATTTGTCGCCGCTAGTGCTACAAATTTACAAAAAATTTCAGCGATGTTTCGTTTTTCCACGAGTTTATTTAAAAATTAGAATTTTAAAAGCTTTTTTATGCTAGCCTCGCTTCTGAAATTTCAAATACTAAGGTTAAATTTGGCGCAGGATAAATTTTCAAAAATCGGCTTTATCTTAGCCGTCGCGGGCTCTGCAGTGGGGCTTGGAAATGCGTGGAAATTCCCGTATTTAGTCGGTCAAAACGGCGGTTCGGCTTTCGTGCTTTTGTATCTTTTTATGACGTTTTTTATCGGACTTGCGATATTTTTCGGCGAGATAGCTATCGGTAAGCTTTCAGAGTCTGACCCCGTAAATGCCTTTAAAAAGCTTGCTCCAAAGCGCAAAGAAACCTGGAAATTTGCTGGTTTTACGATGATAGGCGCGATCATCATCGCCTCTTTTTACACGGTCATCATCGGATGGATACTAAAATACGCAGTAATGGCGATAACCGAGCTGCCAAAAGACGTCGAGGCTTCGGAGAAAATTTTCGGAAATTTCTACGCCAACGACGCCGCATCTCAAATTTTTTACTTCACGATCGTATTTTTTCTCTGCATTTTTATCGTTTCAAAGGGCATAAAAAGCGGCATCGAGCGCGTAAACGTCTGGATGATGCCATCGCTTCTTATCCTGCTTATCATCATGCTTGGCTACTCGTTTACGATGGACGGATTCGTGCAGTCGGCTAAATTTTTGCTTGTTCCCGATTTTTCAAAACTAGGCGTAAGTAGCATTTTAACCGCGCTTGGTCTCGCGTTTTTTACGCTGTCCTTGGGTGTCGGCGTCATCATTGTCTACTCTGCGTCATTGCCTGATAATACGAATCTCGTTAGCTCCTCGATCATCATCGTCGTGATAAACGTCGTGATGGGCATTTTGATGGGGCTTGTTATCTTTACTTTCGTGTTTGAGTTTGGCGCGACGCCTAGTCAGGGCGTTGGGCTCGTGTTTATCTCGCTGCCTACGCTGTTTGCCAAGCTGGGCACGCTCGGACACGTGCTTGCGTTCGCGTTTTTCTCGGCTCTGCTTTTTGCAGGCATAACTTCGGCCATCTCGATGCTAGAGCCTTTCACGCACTATCTTATCCGAGAATTCGGCTTTTCTCGTAAAAAAGCCCTCGCGCTAATCGGCGCTTTCATCTACTGCATGGGCATTTTGTGTATACTTTCAAGCATCGAAGGCGTTAAAGAAAATTTGACGTTTTTTGGCAAGAGCTTTTTTGACTGCCTTGATTTTCTCAGCTCAAACGTCATCATGCCGATCGGCGGCATCACGGTGTCGATTTTTGTCGGGTTTGTCATCAAAAAAGACGCGCTTTACATACTTTTTGGGCCGTATATGAGCAGGGCGGTTTTTGAAATTTGGTATTTTATGATTAGGTTCGTAGCTCCTATTAGCATCGTCATCATTACCATAAATGCGCTAAGAGGCTAACCGTGGCAAGCGATAAATTTTCTAAAATCGGATTTATATTATCCATCGTGGGCGCTGCTATCGGACTTGGTAACGCGTGGAAATTTCCATACATGGTCGGCGCAAACGGCGGTTCGGCGTTCGTGCTTTTGTATCTTGTTTTTGCCGTTGCGGTCGGGCTTAGTATATTTTTTGCCGAGATGGCGATGGGTAAAATTTCAAACGCCGATCCCGTTAACGCTTTTCGCTCGCTCGCTCCCAAAAACGGCAAATTTTGGGGCTACGCCGGCGTCATAATGATAACCGGCGTTTTGGTTGCGTCGTTTTATACGGTTATCATCGGCTGGGTTATTAGGTACTCGGTCTTATCTCTTGGCGAGCTTCCGCAAAGTATCGCGGTTTCGGGCGAAAATTTCGGCAAATTTATAAGCTCTGACATCTCGGGTCAAATTTTATATTTTAGCATCGCGTTTGCGGCTTATTTTTTCATCCTCTCAAAGGGCATAAAAGGCGGCATCGAGCGCATAAATCTATGGCTTTTGCCGACGCTTTTTTTGCTGCTCATTTTTATGCTGATTTACTCGGTGCAAATGGGCGGATTTTCGCAGGCGGTGGAGTTTTTGCTAGTGCCTGATTTTTCTAAAATCACGAGCGAGGCGGTGTTTGTGGCTCTGGGACTTGCGTTTTTTACGATGTGCGTCGGTATCGGCGCGATCGCGACGTATTCGGTTAGCCTAGATGACAAGACCAATCTTTTCACCTCTTCGCTCTACGTCGTCGCGCTAAACATCATCGTTAGCGTCGTCATCGGACTCATCGTTTTTACCTTTGTTTTCGAGTACGGCGAGCAGCCTAGTCAGGGCGTAGGACTTGCCTTTATCTCGCTACCGACGCTGTTTGCTAAGCTAGGAGCGATGGGAAACGTCCTAAGTTTTACCTTTTTTACCGCGCTTATTTTTGCGGGGCTTACGTCTGCTATCTCGATGGTCGAGCCGCTCGTTTTTTACCTCATAAACGAGTTTAAAATCCCTCGCCTAGGCGCGATCGCGATCGTGGGCGTTTGCGTTTATTGCCTAGGCACGCTTTGCGCGCTTTCAAACATCGCAGAATTTAAAGACGCGCTCACATTTTTCGGCAAGGGATTTTTCGACGTTTTAGACTATCTTAGCTCAAATATCATGCTACCGCTTGGCGGTATAGTGATTGCGGTATTTGTCGGCTACGCTATGAAAAGAGGCAGCCTAGAGGAGCTATTTTTACCGTATATGGGTAGGGCGGTTTTTGAAATTTGGTATTTTTTACTGCGATTCGTCGCGCCGATTTGCATTTTAGCTATAATGATAAGACAAATTTTGGGGAGTTAAATGGAACGAAATTTAAAAAAAGTAGAGCGAATTCTCGGTAAATTAGGCGACGTCGCGGGCTACGTCTGCATATTCGTGATGTTTTTGATGATTGCGGACGTTTTTTTTAACGTCACGGCGAGATATTTTTTCAAATACGGCAACGTAGGCCTGCAAGAGCTTGAGTGGCACTTTTTTAGCATCATCATCCTGCTTGGCATGAGCTACGCGCTAAAAGACGACGCTCACGTGCGAGTAGATATATTTTACGAAAAGATGAGTGTAAAAAAAAGAGCGCTCATAAATATGGCGGGCGTCATCCTTTTTATCCTGCCGCTTGCGCTTTTGGTCGCGTGGCTGAGCTGGGACTACGTCGTGGAGGCATACGAGAGTGGCGAGGGTAGCGCAGATCCTGGCGGTTTGCCGCATCGCTGGGTTATCAAGGCCTTTATACCGTTTAGCTTCTGGCTACTTATATTTTTTAGCGTCGGATACTTTATAAAGTGGCTAAACGTCTATCTAGATGCCAGGTCAAATTTAAGCCAGGCTAGCAAATTTGACGCAAATTTAAGCAAAACCGCGCAACAAGGAGAGGGAAAATGACCGGCATAGTAATGTTTTTAGCCGCGCTTTTTATGCTTGCTATCGGCTTTAGCGTCGCATTTACGTTTGGCGCGATAGCCGTCATTTTCGGACTCATCGGCGGTATGGTCGAGAGCTTTGGCGACGGGGGCGGCTTTATGGGCGGGCTTGAGATTTTTAAAGAGACCTTTAACTTCATGCCTTATCGCATCTACTCGATAATGGAAAATAAAATCCTCATCGCCGTGCCGCTTTTCGTTTTTATGGGCATTATTTTACAAAAGACCAAGCTAGCCGAGAGGTTGCTCGAGAGTATGGCGTTTTTATTCGGCGAGATTCGAGGCGGCGTGGCGATTAGCACCGTGTTAGTTGGCGCGCTATTAGCCGCATCTACTGGCGTCGTGGGCGCTAGCGTCGTAGCTATGGGCGTTATGAGCTTGCCCGTGATGCTAAAGTACAACTACAACAAAGCTCTAGGCTGCGGTACTATCTGCGCTTCGGGCACGCTTGGACAGATCATACCGCCTTCGATCGTTCTGATTATCCTAGGCGACGTCTTTACGGTGCCCGTCGGCGATCTTTTCCGCGAGGCGATATATCCGGGTCTTGCGCTCGTGGGCGCTTATATAGCTTATATCCTAATCGTGGCTTACGTGAAAAAGGACTATGCGCCGCCCGTCGTAGTAGAGAGCGATATGCCTAAATCAAAGCAAATTTTAAACGCTATCCTTGCTATTTTGCCACCGCTAGTACTTGTCGTGCTGGTGCTTGGTTCGATATTTGAAGGCATCGCTACGCCGACTGAGAGCTCAGCGTTTGGCTGCGTGGGCGCGATCTTGCTTTCGGTTTTTTACAAGACTTTTTCGTTTAAAATGCTAAAAGAAGCGCTCGAAGAGAGCGTTAAAACCACGGCCGTCGTCTTTACTATCCTTATCGGAGCGACGGCGTTTTCGATGGTGTTTAGCTACACCGGCGGCGACGAGATAGTTGAGGAAGTTATGTCGAATCTGCCTGGCGAAAAATGGGGCTTTATCGTCTTATCGATGATTACGATTTTCGCGCTGGGATTTTTTATAGACTTCGTCGAGATTTCGTATATCGTGCTGCCGATTTTAGCGCCGATTGCGGTAAATTTAGGCATAAATCCGCTATATTTTGCTATCGTTATCGCGATGAATTTGCAGACTTCTTTCCTCACGCCGCCGTTTGGCTTTAGCCTCTTTTATCTAAAAGGCGTGGCGCCTGCAGAGATTAAGACTTCTGATATCTACAAAGGCGTCGTGCCTTTTATCGGACTGCAAATTTTGGTCTTAGCGATTTTTGCCGTTATTTTGTTGAGCTAGATTTAAATTTAACGTTTTGGGCTATAATCTTTCAAATTTATCCAAAGGAAAAAAATGAAAAAAATAGCCCTGATCTCGACGCTTGCCGCGCTGGCTAGCGCACAGAGCAATCTACTGGAAATCTACAAAAACAAGTCCTTCATCCACCAAAGCTTCGTCGATCAAAAAAGCGAATTTAGCCTAAATTTGCCCGAGTTCGTAGCGCTTGAGGATATCGACGTGAGCGCGTCTTGCGAGCTAATCAGTCTAAATTTAAACGAACCAAAACCGTTAGAAGATGAAAGATACGATAAATTTAAAAAAGCTCAAAACGAGTTTGAGGAGCTGGGAAATAAGGTAGGCGCGCTAAACGCGAAAAATAAATTTTTAAATAATTTCCCGGCTTTTAAAGAGCAAAGCGTCGAGAATTTGAGCGCCGATGCGGATAAATTTTACGATATAACGCTAAAAGCGCTAGCCGAGGCTTCGCAGGCTAAAAAGCTGCTTAACGACGCGAATCTAAAAATGCAAGAACTAGAAAGAGAGGTCGTAAATTTTCAAAAGCTGGACCTTAAATTCGAATGTGATCCAAAACAGGTCAAAATCTCCTATCCGGTGGGCGTTAGCGTAAATTTAAAAAATAAAATTTCCGCCCTGGTCGAAAAAGGAAAGGTCGAAATCTCGCAAAATTTGACCCTAAAAAATCCTCTTGATACTGATTTATCAAATCTCACGATCGCGCTTTATCCGTTTTACTACTCGTCAAATTTGACGCCTGAGCCTTTTTATCCGTGGTATGAGGGCAAGGCAGAACCTATGCTAGCAGCGGCTCCGGTGGCGATGGATGCCTACGATAGAGCCGCGGTCGCGCCGATGAAAAAGGCAAAACAAGTATCTCGTAATTACGCTAAAGAGACGGAGGCTAGCAACGTCCAAAACGAGCTTGCAAATACTTGGCGCATCGATAACGTAAGTCTAAAAGCGGGCGAGGAAAAGAGCTTTAGCTACGACAAGCAAAGCCTTGACGCGAAATTTGACCTAGTTATCGACGGGTACGGCGGAGCAAACGCATACGTTAGAGCTAAATTTAAGCCCGAACGAAGCGTAGAGAGCTCGGATGCGGAGTTTAAAATCGGCGACGTAAATATCGGCAAAAGATACGTAGGCTACGCTGCGGGCGAGGAGGCCGAGGAGTTTTTCGGCAAAAACGAGCTTGTGGCCGTAAAAAAGGAAAATAACGGCGAATTTACGAAAGAGTCGTTTTTCGGCTCGAAAAATAAAATCTCGCAGGGCTATAAATTTATCGTAAAAAACGGCTCTAAACTCGCGTGGGACGTGGTCTTGCAGGAGCGAGCGCCAGTTAGCGCGCACGAGAGCGTAAGCGTAAGCATGAAAAACGATCCTAAAGAGAGCGAACTGGATAAAGAGGGCAAGGTGACGTGGAAATTCGCGCTTAAGCCAAACGAGAGCAAGGAGATAAATTTCGCTTACGAGCTGACTAAGCCCGGGAAATAACGGCACAAAATCTAGCTTAAATTTGCTTTGTAAGGGCTTGTCTCTTGCGCGCCTTTAAATGAGCTAGAAATTTCCTCCCTCGATGAACTATGTGTTCTATCTTCGGTCGGAAATTTCGTCGCAACATTTAAATTCATCGCAAGATACTTCGCCTTATCTTTTTACGTTCAAATTTGAAGTCAAATGTATAAATTTAACTCCATCAAAATTTACTAAGCTCGCGACGCTTTGCGTCAGCAAAGCTGTGTCGCCACATCTCACGTGCAGTGGGGTTAGAGAAGAGGGCTTGGGAGAGGGTCTGCTTTGCCTCGCAACTGCTAGCAGAGCGCAATTCAAGCCCCTTCCCCTTAACAAAGAAGCAAGACGACTTCAAGCAATCATGTTTGTTTAAAAAATTTAAGAGTGCGACGCTAAATTTGACAAATCCAAATTTAGCACCTTGAAGATACAGGTCTCGGCAAGTAAAATTTGCTAAGTTTATCTCGGTCAAATTTGCCGAATTTATCCATAAAATTTAACCCGCAAAAGCTAAAAACCAAATTCGGCATAAAATTCGTTCAGGTAGTCCGAGTAGTATGTGTTGCCGTTTCTAGCGTCAAATTCGCCCGCTAGCCGTAAAGCCGTTTTGTAGTCGTTCTCGTCGCCAAACGCGCTAACCGCGATGAAAAATCGCAGGTCGTTTAGATCGTCGTTGCCATCTAAGATCGCCGCGGAGTGCTTGCGAGCTAAATTTAGCGCCGTCTCGCGCTCGTCCAGCCTAACGGCGATCTCGATGAGAGGCGCAACCATGTTTATCACGCGAGAATTTGACTCGATCGTCGCCGCGGCCTTTGGTAAAAGGGCTTTTGCCTCTTCTATCTTGCCTGTTTTAATCATGCTAAAAAGTATCGGCGCGTATGTCGCGTGCGGCACTTCGGCGCAGGTTAGCTCGCCTGAGAGTATAGGCGCGGCTAGGCTTAGCGCGGCCTCATACTCGCCGACAAAGTACAGATACGCGATCTCGTCCGATGCCTCGCACGCCTCGCAGTCGGCCATATCGTCTTTGGCGAGCTTTTTCCACAGCTCGTAGTTTGCCTTTGCTTCTCTAGCATCGCCCATGTCGATGTTTTGATTCATCAAGGCCTTGTAGTACGCAGCCAGCGAGAGCTCCATGCGCTCGTAGTAAAACAGCATCGCATCGTTCACCTTATCTATGAGCTTTTTTTCGATCACGGAGCTTTTGGCGATGCCCGAGACGATCCATTTAAATTTCCACAGGCAGTCCGTAAAGTCGTTAAAATTCGGGTATTCGCTTTCTTTTAAATTTTGCGCGATGTATCCCGTGAGCCACATTAGTGCTTTTGTTCTTAAAAACGCGCCGAATTTTTCAAATTCGTCGTTTAGCACAAAGTCGCAAATTTGCGCGGCAAACGCCAAATCCTGCGACTCTACGGCGTCTCTTATCTCGTCAAGTAGATACTCCTCTTTATCCATCAGCCTATCAAATTCTTTTAGCTTTTTATAAAGCTCTTCTAGCGTGCGCTCTTGCATTTGCTCCCCTTGCTAAACATTTTTGTGATAATGCTTTGATTTATTATATCCACTTAATCTAAAACAAGGTAAAATTAGCACGATTTTGAAATTTTATAAGGCGGCAAAATGGCGAAAAAATTTATAGACGTTATGGATACTACCTTTAGAGACGGCTTTCAGTCGGTTTTCGGCGCGCGCGTGGCGATGGCTGATTTTCTGCCTGCGGTTAGCGCGGCTAAAGAGGCCGGTATAACGCACTTTGAGTTTGGCGGCGGGGCGCGGTTTCAGAGCCTTTATTTTTATTTGAACGAAGATGCGTTTGCGATGATGGATAAATTTCGCGAAACGGTCGGGCCCGAGGCAAACCTGCAAACCCTAAGCCGCGGCGTAAATACCGTGACTCTAGATACGGGCAGCCGCGAGCTAGTCGATCTGCATGCAAAGCTCTTTAAAAAGCACGGTACGACCACGATACGAAACTTCGACGCGCTAAACGACGTGGAAAATTTAAAATACTCCGGCGAACGTATCGCTCATCACGGGCTAAAACACGAAGTGGTCGTCACGATGATGGATCTGCCAGCAGGCTGTTCGGGCGCGCACGACGTGGCGTTTTACGAGCGGATTTTGCGCGAAATTTTAGACGCGGGCATCCCGTATCACAGCGTTTGTTTCAAAGACGCTAGCGGCACCTCTAGTCCGCAAAAAGTATATGAAACCATCAAAATGGCTCGCAAACTCCTCCCGCAAAATACCCACATCAGACTCCACACTCACGAAACCGCAGGCGTTAGCGTCGCGTGCTATATGGCCGCTCTAGAAGCGGGCGCAGACGGCATAGATCTAGCCGCAAGCCCGGTTAGCGGCGGTACTAGCCAGCCAGATATCTTAACGATGCTGCATGCCGTTAAGGGCAAAAACTACGATCTGGGCGGACTTGACGTGGAGAAAATTCTAAAATACGAAAGCGTGTTAAATGAGTGCTTGAAAGATTATTTCCTGCCGCCTGAAGCCGTGCAGGTTAGCCCGCTCATCCCGTTTAGCCCGATGCCCGGCGGCGCGCTAACGGCAAATACCCAAATGATGCGCGATAATAATATCTTGGATAAATTTCCCGAGGTCATCCTTGCTATGCGCGAAGTCGTGCAAAAGGGCGGCTACGGCACGAGCGTGACGCCTGTGAGTCAGTTTTACTTCCAGCAGGCGTTTAATAACGTAATGTTTGGTCCGTGGAAAAAGATCGCCGAGGGCTACGGCAAAATGGTGCTAGGCTACTTCGGCAAGACGCCCGTAGAGCCCGATAAGAGCGTAGTTAAGCTAGCTAGCGAGCAGCTAGGCTTAAAACCGACCAAAGAACACGCCATGGATATCGCGGACAAAGACGAGAGTAAGTCGCTTAAATTTACGCGCGAGCTGCTTAAAAAAGAGGGTATCGAGCCTAGCGAGGAAAATATCTTTATCGCTGCGGCGTGCAAGGAAAAAGGCATCGCGTTTTTAAAAGGCGAAGGCAAGGTAAATATCCGTAAAAAATCGACAAATGCATGCGAAACGAGCGCGCCGAGCACCCGCGCGAAAACTCCGATAAACGAAAAATACAGCGTCACCGTAAACGGTAAGAAATTTGACGTCGAAGTTGCCGACGCTGAGGGCAAAGCCGAGATAAAAAGCGTAAAACCCGCAAGCGTAGCGCACATGCCGCCTCCGGAGCTCTCTCCGGCTAAAACGACCGGCGGCAGCGGCGAACCGGTAAAAAGCACGCTTCCTGGAAACGTGTTTAAAATCCTAGTCGCAGTGGGCGATAGTGTGAAAAAGGGACAAAGGATGTTCGTGCTAGAGGCCATGAAGATGGAAATAGACGTAAACGCTCCAAAAGACGGACTGGTAACGTCTATCGAGGTACAGCAAGGACAAACCGTAGCAAACGGTCAAATTTTAGCGAAAATTTAATCTAAAAAAGGAAGAAAAATGGTAAACGAAATAGAAAAATTAGGGCTTAAGGACATCAAAAAAATCAACCACAACCTAAGCTACGACGAGCTTTTTGAGCTTGAAAAAGAAAGAGGCGAGGGACGCGTGTCAAGCAACGGCACCTTTATGGTGGACACGGGTATCTTTACGGGTCGCAGCCCAAAGGATAAGTACTTCGTAAAACAGGATCCGAGCCAAAAATACATCGCTTGGGGCAAGGTAAATCAACCCATCTCAAAAGAGCTTTTCGATAAGCTTTTAGCCAAAGCTAAAGCTCAGCTAAGCGGTAAGGAAATTTTTATCCAAGACGCATTTTGCGGCGCGAGCGAAAAGAGCAAAAAATCGGTGCGTTTCGTGACCGAAGTCGCATGGCAAGCGCATTTTGTTAAAAATATGTTCATCCGTCCAAGCGAGGCCGAACTGGCTAAATTTAGCCCTGATTTCGTGGTTTTCAACGCCTGCAAATGCAAAAACGAAGAGTGCAAAGAGCAGGGGCTAAACTCTGACGTTTTCGTTATCTTTAACGTCGAGGAAAACATCGCCGTTATCGGCGGTACGTGGTACGGCGGCGAGATGAAAAAGGGCATTTTTTCGATGATGAACTACTGGTTGCCGCTCGAGGGCAAACTAAGCATGCACTGCTCGGCAAACGTGGGCAAAGAGGGCGATACGGCGCTATTTTTCGGCCTAAGCGGCACGGGCAAAACGACGCTCTCTACAGATCCAAACCGCAAGCTAATCGGCGACGATGAGCACGGCTGGGACGATGAGGGGATATTTAACTTCGAGGGCGGTTGCTACGCGAAGTGCATAAATTTAGATCCGAGCAGCGAGCCTGAAATTTACGCCGCGATCAAACGCGACGCGCTGCTTGAAAACGTGGTCGCCAACGAGGCGGGCGTCGTGGACTACAAAGACGGCAGCAAGACCGAAAACACCCGCGTCAGCTACCCGATCTATCACATAGATAACTACGAGCCAAGCTCCGCGGGCGGCCATCCCAAAAACATAATCTTCCTAACCGCCGACGCATTCGGCGTTTTGCCGCCGGTCGCAAAGCTAACCAAAGAGCAGGCGATGTATTATTTCCTAAGCGGCTATACGGCAAAAGTAGCGGGCACCGAGCGCGGTATCACCGAGCCTGTAGCGACCTTTAGCGCGTGCTTTGGCGAGCCGTTTATGCCGCTGCATCCGACCGTTTACGCTAAGCTGCTGGGCGAAAAGATCGACAAACATGGCGTCAGCGTCTATCTCGTAAACACCGGCTGGAGCGGCGGCGCGTACGGCGTGGGCAAGCGAATGAGCATCAAAGCCACGCGCGCGTGCATAAACGCCATCCTTGACGGCAGTATCAAAAAGTGCGAATTTGAAAATTTTGAGAAATTTAACCTAGCGATCCCAAAAGAGCTCGCGGGCGTCGAGACGAAGCTGCTAAATCCGATCAACACGTGGGAGAACAAGGACGAATACGTCGCTACTAGAGATAAGCTAGCGGGTATGTTTGAGGTGAATTTTAAACGCTACGAGGACGTAAAAGAGGGCGTAGAATACGCAAAAGCGGGCCCTAAAGCTTAAATTTAAAGGGCGCGGGATTGAGATTTTACTCTGTAAAACGCGGGCTTAAATTTAGCCTTTTAGCCTGCGCCTTTTTTCTTGCGGGTTGCGATATCTTGGGCGGGCAGGGTAAAGACGCCGCGCTAAAGTCCGCCAAGCAGCCTGAGTTTTCTTTTGTTCCTGACTCCGATGCGGTCGCGTATCTAAACGAGTACCGCCGAGGCTCGGGACTCTCCGGTCTAAAACAAAATCAAATTTTAAGCCAAGCCGCCAAAAACCATGCCGAGTATAGCGCCCAAAACGAATACATGGGCCACGACGAGACGGCCGGACGGGCTAAATTTAGCGGCTCAGACCCCGTTAGTAGAGCTATCGCAGCCGGATATAAGTCGCGACATATTCTTGAAAATATCGCTTATAAAAATGACTTCAAAGAGGCGGTGGACGGGCTATTTTCGGCGATATATCACCGATTTGCGTTTTTAAATTTGAGCGTCGACGAGGTCGGCTACGCGCTTGCGTCAAAGGATAAATTTAACGCCTTCGTCTTTGAGATGGGTAACTCGAGGCTTAACGCCTTTTGCGCTAGAGGTGCGAGCGATACGGGCGCGGGGCGGTTTTATACCAACGTCTGCACCGATAAAAATTTAAAAATAAAAGATGACAAATTCGATAATTTCACCGGATCTAGCAAGCCTTTCGTCAAATTTCCCGGCTCTACTGCGGTGACGCCCTATTTTAGCGGCGAGATCCCGGACCCATTCCCCGAGTGCAAGATCACGGCAAATCCCGTTAGCATCGAGTTTAACGCAAATGCGGGCGAGATAAAATTTAAGGATTTTGAGATATTTAAAGACGGCAAAAAGCTTCAGAATTTGCACGTCATCACGAGTAAAAACGACGTAAATTCTAAATTTAGCAAAGGGCAGTTTGCGGCTTTTGCGCGGGAAGTTTTTGATTTCGGCGCGCAGTACGAGGCGGTTTTTAGCTACGAGCAAGCAAACGCCCAAAGCACTGGCGCGCAGCTAAAGCAGATAAAGTGGAGCTTTAAAACCAAAACTCCGCAAAACCCGTATTTCGATGCGCGAGACGGCGACGTGCTGGGCGTGGATGCAGGTAAGACCTACGAGATATTTTTCCGCCCCAAAGACTGCAACGACCTCATGACGCGCTATGTTTATAAGGTCTCCGGCTTTGCCGAAGCGCAAATAAAACAAAGCGGCACAAACACGCTAAGCGTGAAGCTAAAAGGCCTAGCGGGCGATACGCTAAGCATAACGGCGGGCGGCACTAGCGTCAAGGTGCGGCTCAAAACCAGCTCGCACGAGACCGTGCGCGAGAGAAGAGCGTTTTACGTGAAGGCTGGAGTGATGATCGCCGGCGTGATAGTGATTTTTGCGCTGATCGGCAGAAAGATGAGGCGGTAGGATTAACTACAGCTTAGCGTAATCTTAATAAACCTCGTAATTTTTACGGCGATTAATTAAATCGCGGCTCTAAGTCGGCTATTTTCGGCTAATTTTGGAAAAATCGCAAAATATGCCACGGCGTTTACGATAAGCCAACCTTGCGAATGTGGCAAAAATGGACGCAAATCAAACCAGACGGTTATGATCTGGGGTTAGCTTCAAAAGAGGCTAAAAAAGCAAGCGATAAGCGAGCTACGGATGCGAAATCGGCCCATAAACCGATAAATTTTGAGTGAAATTAAGATTTGCGTAAAGTGCGTCACGACGGGCCAGAGGCGACAAACGGCATGCGCGAGGCGCTTAATTGCGCCATAAAACCGTGTGTGGGCATTTTGGTTTTGATAAAGTTAGTCTATGTGCATTTAAAAATAATTAAATCTATGAATATACTGATAAGAATTTTTCGTTTTTAAAACTCGAATTTACGCGGTCGTTTCAAAAATCATCAAGTATCTACCGTTTTAAATATCAAAGAAAATAACCGAGTCTGTTAGCGATAGCTTTACTTTTTGTTGTTTATAAATTAATGCGAGTTCTTGAGAATTCTATTAATTTGGGTGCTTGCTTTTGACGTTTTAGCTACACAGAACCGTTCTTATATAAATATCGCAATGCTTTAGCGCTAAAATGACGAAGTGCTGATTAAAAAGCAGAGTTAAAACGCAATTTTCTATTTTTAAAAATTTATTTTTTCGCGTTTTTTAATAAACTCTCGCTCGATCGTTTGGATGACGGCTTGCGGCGAGAGGTCTTTCATGCAGGCGTGAGTTTTTAGCGGGCAGACGCGCTTCATACACGGCATGCACTCTAAATTTAGGTGTAGGATGCGGGCGTTTTCATTGCGCCACGGACAGGTCTGCGTAAATCTCGTCGGCCCAAAAAGCGCGATCGTAGGCGTCTTGTAGGCTGCGGCGATATGCATCGGGCCGCTGTCGTTCGTGACGAATATCCCGCCGCTTCGTCTGATGCCGCCGATCATTTCGCAAAGCTCGCGCACGCTCGTTTTGCCCGCTAGATTTAGGCACTCTACGCCGTTTTGGTTTAAAATTTGCTCGATCTGCTCGCACATATCCCGCTCGCCAGCGCCGCCGAAAATCATAATCTTAAACTCGTCTTTAAAATATAGCGCCACCTGCGCGAAGTAGGCCGGATACCAGCGTTTGGCGCTTCCGTAGCTAGCTCCCGGATTTAGCCCGAGCACCGGAGCGTCAAATTTGCGCGGCTCAAAGTAGAGCTTCAGCTCGTCGTTTGCCTGCTTTAAATTTAACGCCGCTTTGACGAATTTTAGGTATTTTTGCACCTGATGCGCGCCGTCTTTGCTCTTTTGGAAAATAAATTTTCGTCCCGCCCGCGCTCCGTAAAGTAAAATTTTACTCGCAAACGAGCTTCTAAAGCTAAACGCCGCGTCAAATTTGCCGAGATTTCTAGCCTGCCAAAATAGCCGCCAGAGCCTAAATTTAGCCTTTTTGCTGCTATTTACGATGACGCGTTCGCAGTTTGGATGAGCTTTAAAAAGTTCGCACGCCGCAAACGAGCCGAAAAATACGATTTTAACCGCTTTGTCCGTTCGGCTTTGCGAAATTTCGAGGTTTTGATTTTCCTCGGCGGAAATTTTTAAGCAAGACTTTAAATTTTGTGCGGCTTGTTTGTTTTTTGGTTCCGAGTTTTTGAAAACTAACTCGCTAAATTTTTTTCCGTTTGGCGCCGAATTTTGCGCGCTTTCCGTCAAATTTACGCCGTCAAATTTATCGTTAAATTCGCCGCCTAAATTCGCCTCGTCGCTAGCTAAAATTTCGTCGGTAAAAATTTGCCTTTCTTGCGTCATGGCGCCGAAATTTTGCGACGAAAAGCTAAAATATCGCTCATTTTCAAATTCGCCCGTCAAATTCCACGCGTCAAACGCCGCCGCGTGCTTTGCGATGGCCTCCACCGCGGCGCTTGCCATCACGGCGTCGCCCAGCCAGGTCGGCAGCTCAATCAAGATTCGCACGCACTATCTCCATCGTCGCGCTCGCGTTTTTTTCGATGCTAAACTCGCTAGCAAGCGCCGTATTTCGCTCTTGCAGCATTGCCAGCCGCTCGTTATCGTTTATGATTTCATCAATTAGTGCGCAGATCTCGTAGTCTTGCGGCGAGCTCATCACAAACTCCCCCGGTAGTATCTCCGCAGCGCCGTTTTGAGCGGTCGTGATAGCGACGCAGCCGTAGCTAAGCGCCTCTAAAACGACGTTTGAAAACGGCTCGTACGCCGTCGGAAACAAAAACATCTCGCTGCCTTCGTAAAATCTCGCCGTGCTTTTTTGCGCGCCCGTAAATACGGCGTTTAGACCTAGTTCCTTGGCTAGATTTTTGTAGCGGGCGGCATTTTTGTCGCGGCCCACGATCAGGCAGTTTACGCGTGTTTTGAGGCGAGCCGCGATATGTAAAAATTCGCTCGCGCCCTTGCGTTTAAAGCCGCTTCCCACAAACAGCAGCGTCGGCAAGTTAAAATCAAGTCCGAATTCCTCGCAAAGAGCGAGCTTTGCCGCGCCTTTTTGCACGCGAGTAGGTAAATTTACGCCGTTATAGACGACTGCGATCTTTTCAGGGACGACGGCGTAGGTCTCGCAAATTTGACGCTTTATGAAATTTGAGTTGGCGATGATTTTTTTGGCATTTTTAAAAGTGCGCTTTTCAAGATACGGAATGACGAAATTTAGGGGGTTTACAAACCAAAACGGCTTGGTTTTCATATAGACTTTGTGTACGCCGTCACCCGCGCGGTAGATGTCGGCGCAGGTGATGCGCTCTAAGCTAAAATAAATCTCGTCCGCGCCCTTTTGCCGCTTTGCTTGCGCGTTAAAAAGCAGGGCTTTGATCCACGAGCTTAGCTTTTTGCTGCCGTTAAATCCGCGAGTCTCGCACGCAACGCCCGAATCTTTTAGAGCCTTAACGAGCCGCGAGAGATATCTCTGCGCCCCGCCGATAGCGCCCGGATCGAGCCTTAAAAATACTATTTTTTTCATGTTCGCCTTTAAAATTTAGCGCTATTTTATAAGTTTTTTGATGAATTTTAGGTTATGTCCGGCGCGAGGGATGAGGGCGTAAATAAGTATAAGCGTAAAATAGGTATAATCGCGCAAAAAAGGAAAATCGTGAAAATTTTGCTCGTTAGAAACGATAATATCGGCGATCTCATCTGCACGACGCCCTCGATAGAGGCGCTGCGAAAGGCTCATCCGCGCGCGCAGATAGATATCGCGGTAAATAGCCTAAACGCATGCGTCGTTCGCGGCAATCCATTTTTAAACAAAATATATATCTACACCAAACCAAAGCACGTAAAAGGAGCGGCGGCGAAGCTGCGGGCGTTTTGGGGAAAATGTAAAATTTTGCTTCAAATTCGCCGCGAAAAATACGATGCGACGGTGATTTTTAGAAGCGCTTATTCGCCCTCTGCCGCGATATTTGCTAGAGCCGCCGCAGCTAAAACGACGATAGGAGCGGCAAAGCAAAACGAGGGCGGGCCACTAATAACGCATAAACTAAGCTTTAATCCGCCTCCTCACGAGGTGCTGCTTTGCTGCGAGCTAGTAGCGCCGCTAGGAGCGAAATTTGACGGAGAAAAGACGCTTTACGTACCGAGCTTTAAAAGCGAGAAATTTAAGGATTTCGTATTTTTTCACGTCTCATCAAGGGTGGAGCAAAACCGTATTGACGAGGCTAAAATTTTGCGGATTTTGGGATTTTTAAAGCAAAATTTCGGACGCGTAGCCGTTAGCGCCGAGGATGCGAAACTGGGCGAAAAAGTAGCGCAAGATGCGGGCGTGGAGTTTGCCTCAACTGCGAGCCTAGATGAACTTGCAGGCTACATCCGGGCGGCTAAATTTGTCCTCACGCTTGACGGCGGCGTAGCGCACCTAGCTCCGGCGCTTGGCGTAAAAACGGTTCTGGTGCTTGGCAAAACGGACGCCGCTCGCTGGGCTCCGATTTACGGCGGCGCGAAGTGTACCGTGCTACAAAGCGCGAGTAAAAGGGCGCAAGACGTCGCGGACGAGGAAATCTATGAGGCGGTCAAAAATATATGAAAAAAACAGACAAAATCAACATCCTAGAGCTTGAAAGCTCGCTAGGCTTTGGCGGTCAGGAGCACCGCACGCAGCGCGTCATAAACGGGCTAAATAAAGATAAATTTAAGGTATTTTACGCGCTAAATCCCGGCTCAAAAAGCTTTGAAAAGCCTATTGATTGCGAGTTTGCCAAATTTAACCTAAGCAAGGTCTATAATATTTTCGAAATTTTTAAAATTTGCCGTTTCGTGCGCGAAAAAGGCATCTCGATCATCGCAACGCACTCGGGCAAGGACGGCAACATCGGCGCGATCGTAGCAAAGCTAACGGGCGCTAAAGTCGTGCGAACTAGACACCTGCAAACGCCGATCAGATCGGCGTTTAGCTACAACGTAAACGATAAAATCGTAGCCGTCTCAAACGCCGTAAAAGCCCAGCTCGTCTCGCAGGGCGTACGGGGAAATTTGATAGACGTTATCTGTACCGGCGTGGATACGGCGCGGTTTAATCCAAATTTTACGAAAAACATAAAAGCGGAACTAAATTTGAGCTCGGAGTGCGTCGTAGTGGGTATCGTGGCGGTCTTACGCGCGGCGAAAAATCATCAGCTATTATTTGAAGCTTTTAGCGAGCTAAATCTACCAAACTCCGCTTTAGTCGTGGTCGGCGACGGTCCGCAGGAGGAAAATCTAAAAAAAATAAAAACGCCAAACATCTACATGCTAGGCTCTCGCACCGACGTGAGCGAGTTTTTGGGTAGTTTTGACGTTTTCGTGCTGCCCTCAAAGATGGAGGCGCTAGGCACGGCGCTACTGGAGGCGCAGTCGTGCGGGGTGCCTTGTATCGGTAGCGACGCGGGCGGCATCGGCGAGGCGATAAGTAGCGGCGAAACTGGACTTTTGTTTAAAAACGGCGATAAAGAATCGCTCAAAGCGGCCTTAAAAACGCTGATAGAAGACGCGGCGCTTCGGGCGAAATTTAGCGCGAACGCGAGGGAATTTATCGTGCGAAATTTCTCGATAGAGACGATGGTCGCGCAGACGGAAGCGATGTATGAAGCTCTTTGAGAGCGCGGCGCGGCTTATTTTGCGCTTTAAAAGCGTGCACAAAACGCAGCTCGTGGAGGAGCCCGTGCAAACGGTCTGCTTTTTTAGCAACACCGCGCTTGGAGATACGATTTTTAATACGCCCGTTTTTCGCATTTTCCGCCAAAATTTCCCACACGTGCGCACCGTCGCTCTACTAAATCCATCTATCGCGCCGCTTTTTAAAACCGATCCGAATATCGATGAAATTTTGCTTTATGGCGGCAAAAAAGGCGGCTTTTTGCGCGCTTTATCGCAGCTAAAAAAGATAAAGCCCGACGCCATCTTTATCCTGCACTCAAACGAACCGGAGGCCACTCCGTTAGCCGTTTTAAGCGGCGCAAAATACGTCTTTAAGCTGCCAAATGCCGGCAGTAAATTTAGCCCCTTTCACTCAAATGCACCAGAGCCTTACGGAGATGAGCGATACGTCGTGCTAAACCGCCTCGAGCAGCTTAAATTCGTAGGTATAAAAAGTCGCGACACGAGACTAAATTTATATTTGCGAGACGAGGACTTTACCCGCGCCGATGAGATGCTAAAAAGCTGCGGCGCGCGCAAATTTATCGGCTTTCAGATGGGGGCTAGCACGGTTTCTAGGCAGTGGTTTTTGCAGCGTTGGCGGCAGCTGGCGGAGATTATTTTAGAGCGCACGGACGCCGTTATCGTGCTGACGGGCAGTCCAGCCGAGCGAGCGATGACCGCGCAGTTAGACGAGGAGCTAAGAAGCTCCCGCGTGATAGATGCGGCGGGCAAATTTAGCCTGCGAGAGGCCGCTGCGCTGATAGCTAGGCTTGATGTGCTCATCACGCCCGACACCGGCCCGCTGCACGTCGCAGCCGCGCTAAAAACGCCTACGATCGGGCTTTTTGCCGTCGCTTCGCCGGTAAACTCAAATCCCGATTTTGACGAAAATATCCATAAATTTATCAAAAAGCCGCGCACCTGTTCGCCTTGCGTCGGCAAAAACTGCAAATTTCAGGAGTGCATGCTGCAAATCGAGGCACGCGAGGTCTGGGAGATGCTAAAGGAAATAATTTGAAAAAGATTTTGTTCGTCGATACGGGGCGCGAATACGGCGGCGGGACGAAGAGTTTTTTGTATCTTTTGCGTGGGCTTGCCGCGCAGCAAAAATACGAGCTTTGCGCGTTTTTTGAGACCGATTACGAGGCGGGCGGACGCAAAATCTCGAAAATCATCGAAGAAGCCGGGGCTAAATTTATAAATTTTGAGCCCAAAAAGCAGCCATCAAAGCTAAAAAAAGAGCTTTTACGCGCTCTGGGCGGTCAAATTTTAGCAAAATACCTCTACAAAAAAGACTACGACTACGCACTTTGCCTGCTTGGGCAGGTGCGGCCCGATATCCTTCATCTAAATAATCACTTTTCAACCAATCTCGCCTACATCGCCGCCGCAAACGCCCTAAATATCGCGGTAGTGCAGCATCTGCGCAAAAACTCGGCTATCGAGCCCTTTAAACTTGAGATTTTAAAGCGGCTAAAATTTACGCCCGTTTGCGTTTCAAACGCGACTTACGAATTTTACGCCGCCCAGATAAAAATGCCTAAAAACGTGGTTTATAATCCCATGGAGGCGCCTGTTTTAAGGCGGGAAAAGTCTGAAGCGAGCGAAAATTTGAGCTCCTCGCAGACAAATTTAAAAGATAGCGGCGACGATAAAAGCACCGCTCTAAAGGCCAAATTTGACGCCGAAAAAATAAATATCGTAATGCCCGCAAATTTTTTGACGCTTAAAGGTCACGAGCTTGTTTTTGACGCGCTTGCGGGGCTAAAAAGAAGCGATGTAAAGGTCTATTTTGCCGGCGGGGGCGAGCTAAAAGCGGGCGCTAAAGCCAAATTTGACGCGCTGATAAAATCAAACAAGGCCGAGTATCTGGGCTTTGTTTCCAAGATGGACGAGATTTATGCCGCGTGCGACTACGTGCTTGGATTTTCCAGCGACGAGGGGCTGCCTAGAGTCGTCATCGAGGCGCTTGGCTGCGGGCTTGGCGTCGTGTACTCTGATATCGCCGTCATAAGGGAGATTTATGAAATCTCCTCGAAAAAGCAAGATTTTTTTATAGTTCAAAGAAGCTCGGATGCGCTTTTAGCTTGTTTTGAGAGCTTGCGTAAGCCGGCCTCAAAAAGCCCCGACGATGCCGTTATAAAGGCCTTTAGCATAGAAAATTATCTTCGCGGGATAGATAAGATATATAGCGAACTTTGACGAAGGCCTCGATGTCCGCGAGGTTTTGCTCGCTAAGCTCGAAAAACGCGCTTGCGTCGATATCCCTCACGGTTTTAAATACGGAGCTAACGGGCGGTAAATGCGAGTTTATCACGAGCGAGTCGGCGACGCCCCTTTGCTCGCTGGCAAAACAAGGCCCCATCAGGCAGATCGTGGGCGTGCGCACGCTATCTGCGACGTAGTAGTTGCCCGTGTCTGAGCTCGCGTAAAGCTGCATCCGCGAGAGATAAAACGGCAGCTCCTCAAGCTTGATTTTATCAATCAAAGAGATGATCTTTAGCTCGTTTTGGCCGAATCTTTTCACGTAGATATCGCAAATTTGCGAGCTAAAATTTGGCTCGCCGCCAGTACTGCTTTCGCTGCAAATTTGAGCTTTTGGTTGCTCTTCGTTTGCATTTTTAAGATCGCCGCAAATTTCGCTCGTATCGCTACCGGCTAAATCCGCGCAAATTTCTGGCTTGTTTAAATTCTCTGCCCGTTTTTCGTCCGCATTTTCTGCGAGCAGGTTTTTTAGCAGCGCAGCCTCTTCGCCGACGCCGAAAATGTAAACCTCGCAGTCAAATTTGGCGAAAATTTCAAAGATTTTTTCCCAAGTATGTTTTGGCGGAGTTTTCATTTTATTGCCTGCGCTTAGGCTCACGCCGATCTTAAATTTGCCGCTTTTTATTAGATTTTCTTGCGGGATAAAGAGCGGTTTTTGCAAGCATTTTTCATATTTTAGCGAGCTCTCGCCCAGCGTTTTTAGGTAGGTTAGCAGCGTGAGGTCTTGCAGAGTGTGCGGTACTTTTTTCATACCGAGCGCCAGCAGGGCAAAGTCGCTAGATGCCGCGTAGTGATGCACGACGACGATATTTTTAGCTAGCGTGCAGCGCGCTAAAAAGAGATTTAGGCCGTTTGGCATCAGCACGTAGACGCTCTCGTAGTTGCGCGAAAAAAGCTCGAGCGCGAGCCCTAGTTTGGAGGCTTTTTTGCGTTTTACATCGTTTATCGTAAATATTTTTTCTATTCGGCTGTCGCGTTTTGCGAAGGCTAGGTTTATCTCGTCGATTAGCACGTCAAATTTGCCAAGCCTGTCAAAGATCACGGTCGAGTTTGCGTAGTCGCCGATTTTGGCGGTTTGTATGAGTAAAATTCTGCCTTTTTCGCCTTTAAATTTTAGCTTTTTCATCGCAAAAAGATACGGATAAAGCAGCAAATATATGAAAAAATATATCAAAATTTAGGCCTTTATTGTTTATAAAATTTAGCATGAATTTAGCATAAATTTATAAATTTACGGACTTTTTTGAGAGCGCGTGGGCTAAAATTCGACTAAAAATCGCTTACTGGATTTTAATGATTTTATCGTTATAATGGGCGCTTTAAATTTAAGGGAGAAAATGACGAAGCTACAAAACCGCTTGCAAAACGCCGCTTTATACCTCGTTTGCGTTTTTATCGCTTGCGAGCATATCCCGCGTATGACGGCGGCGAAAAATATCTCGCTTTATCTCGCGCTTGTTTGCGCGATCTGGCTTTACTTTACCGATAGGACGCGATTTGCCGCAAGGGTCGGCGTAAATTTCAGCCTTTCTCGCGCGCCTGCGTTTTGTCTTATCGCATTTACCTTTTACGCGTTTTTGATCTCCGCCTTTCCCTACGCGCCGCAGTTTGATTCGCTGGGCAACGCTGCGGGCGAGTTTGGGCGCGGATTTGCTTTTTTGCTCATCGTCTACGTCGTAGCAAACGGCGATCAGGCCGAGCCTAGAGCCTTTTTTTACGCTATTTTAACCGCTTTTGCGCTCGTTAGCGTTTATTACGCAGCGCCGCTTTTTAGCGAGTTTGAGAGGCTTGGTAGCGCGGGCGAATTTGACGCGCGGGTCGTGCGCCGAGCGTACGCGGACTATGTGGATAGATTTTTGCCTTTTGCGCTGGCGGGAGTTTTTATCTTTAGGCGGCTTTGGGCGCAAGTTGCGTGCGGTGCGCTTTGTCTAGCGGCCGTAGGGCTTGACGTTTTGAGCGGCGTTAGAGGTAGCTGGGGCGCGATGCTGGCTTGTTTTATTATGTTTGGTTTTTGTTTGTATATTTTTGGCGGCGAGGCGAAACGTAAATTTAAACTCTTTGCCGTTATTTTTGCCGTTTGCGTCGCGGGCGCGTCGGCGGCGGTTTTGAGTTCGCCAACGGCGATGTATAAATTTTTCCAGATTGGGCTAGTGAGCGAGGCAAATCTTGAAAACGAGAGCATGAGAGAGCGTATCGCGGGCGCGGGCTTTAGTTCGGGGCGCGATTTGATTTTAAAGGAGCGCTTACCGCTGCTTTTTACTAGTCCGCGCGCGGTAACGGGGCTTGGATACGGCAAGGAGCAGTACGACGCATTTTTGCGAGATGAGGCGGACAAGGGCGCTCAGATCTCGATGATGCAGACGCGGCCGAGCGGCGAGCGGTACTGGTTTAACGACGAGCCGTTTTTTATCGGGCATTACTACTACTACGGCGCGGTCGGCACGGCGCTGCTACTGGGCGGTTTTATCTCGCTTTTGGCGTATGCGTTTAGGCATTTTTTGCGCTCGCGCGAGCTGCTTTTTGCGGCGATTTTTATCTCGCTAGCGTGTTATTTCGGCGTGCGCGGGCTGTTTGAGGCGATAAATTTACGCATACTTTATATGTTTTATATGCTTGGATTTTTCGTCTTGCTAGCTGCGCGGACGGAAGACAAAGGAGGCAGCGTTGAGCGTTAGTGTTTTGATGTATCATCACGTTTTAAAAAAGGGTGGATTTATCGCTTCTAGCGCGGAGGATTTTGCCTCGCAGATGAGATTTCTCGCCGAGGCGGGCTACAAAACGCTCGCGATGAGCGAATTTATCGCCTATAAAAAGGGCAAACTGGCCGTACCTAAAAAAAGCGTCCTCATTACCTTTGACGACGGCTGGAAGGACAACTACGTCTACGCCTACCCTATCTTGCGCGAGTTTGGGCTGCGGGCGAGCATATTTTTAGTGACGCAGTGGATAGAGCGCGCTAGCATGCGGCGGGGCGAGTTTACCGAGCTAACTCACTCCGAATACAAAAAAGCAGCGCCCCAGCGTCCGCAGGACGTGTTTTTAAACCTTGACGAGATAGCGGCTATGCGGGACGTTTTTGACTTTCACTCGCATACGCATACGCATTTTGACGAGTATTTCGGCGCGCTCCCGCCTGAGGAAAATTTCGCTCGGTGCCGCGAGTTTATGCGCGAAAATTTGGGCATCGAGGATGAAATTTTATGCTGGCCGCGCGGCAAATACGACGAAAATTTGATGCGTCTAGCTAGGCAGGCGGGCTACGAGGCGTTTTTCACGACGCAGCGAGGTATAAATAGACCCGACGGCGACCTATCGGCTATCAAGCGATTTGCCGCCAAAGAAGGCGTCGCATGGCTAAGACGTAAGCTTTTTATCTATCAAAATGATTTTTTAGGCGGGATATACTCGAAGATAAAAAAGTAAGATTTGCTCTAAATTTGAGTAAAATTCGGCATTTTGGCGGATCTGGTTCGATCTGCGTAAATTCGGCTCAAATTTAAAAGGCGTGAAGTAGCGGGCGTAATTTTGCGCGGCGGCGTGGTGCGCGTTTGCTTCGCCGGCGGCATTTAAAGGACCCATTATGAAATTTCGCAAACTTAAATTTAAAATCCTAGCCGTGGCGCTGCTTCTGGCGGCGGTACTCTGTGCTGCATTTGTCCGTATAATCCCCGATTACTCCACTTCACGAGGCTTTGCGATAGTTTCCCTTTCCGACTACGACAAATACAAGCAAGGATACTGCCTAAAAGAGGATAGAATTTTACCTAAAGAGGAGCTGTATAAAAGAGCGATTTTGGATTTTCTAGAAAAAGGTAAAATAATTCTTTATACTGTGAGGAACAATGATTGTAAAAAATTCAAGAATATCAATAAGTGTAGAGATATCTATAATAAAATGCTGAATTATTACACTGCTTATGGGCATGGCAATAAAATAACGTATGATAAAGTATTGGAAATAAACCGAGATAGAAATATCTCTTATAATAAATCAAGATATATATATTTTGAATTACTAAATTTAAAGCCTATTGTTTTGACACAGGAGTCTGTAAGCGTAAATTTAGATAAAAATAGCGCGGGATTTACTACTCCGATAATTCAATTGGTAGGCGAGCATGAGTATTATCTATATAATGGAGATGGCATAATTCTAGATAGAAATAAATTGGCTTTTACCTATATCTATCTTTTTGATAACGAAAAATTTATGGAGCAAATAAATAAAGAATTAAGTTGGTATGAGAATCATAAATCAGATCTTAAACAAAATATTAGCTATTTAGAATTTGATAACTGCGGCACTACTAAAACCAATATAGACAAAAGTGTTGAGAGTATGATAAAAGAATTGGCAGATATGCCATGATAAAACGTCAAGGAGTACGCAAAATATAGTGAGCACAGAATTTCACAGGACGGCGAGATATTTGCTCGCTTAGCGGGTGGTTTTCTTGCTTGATTAGCGGGCGGCGTCTTTGATTTTGGCGGTTTTGCCTTTTGAGGGCGCGCTAAGGATCGCCGTTTTTGTCGCAATATTTGCGATTTTGGCTTGCGTGCTGCTTTGGTATTTGTTCAAAAGGTATAAAAACTTTAAGCCAAGTAAGCTGTTTGTAAAAAATCCAAATCTTAGTTTGTTACTTTTTTCAGTAGAAAATTTATCGCTTGGCGCTTTTTACGGCGGGTTTTCGGCATGCCTCGCAGCAGGGTATTTTTTGGGCGAGCGTGCCGCCGGCTGGAGCGTGGCGTTCGCATTTGCGTTCGCGCCCGTTTGTATGATCGTTTTCGTGATCTCGTATATGTTTAACGAAAAGAAGGCTTAGGCGTCAAATTTAAGCGCTCAAATTTGCAAAATCAAGAAGGTCAAATTTAACGGCCGGCGTTCAAATCAAATTTGACTTACAAAAGTCAAGCCGGTAAATTTGATCGTCAAATTTGACCAAAGCAGCCAAACTTACCGCTCGCGGCTCAAATTTGCTCGTAAAATTTAGCTAAAACGGCCGTATGTTACAAAGCCTGCTTAGCTTTGGCTCAAATTTTCCCTGATTTTGCTCTTTATCGCCTCTAGCTCCTCGCCCTCAAATCTCATCAGCGTTCGCTCCACGCCGTGCTTTATCATCCCTTCTTTGTCGCACGGCACGAAGTCCCAGTCTTTTTGAAATACCGCGTGCTTGCCCATAGTTTGGTTGCCGTTGCGCTGAGTGTAGCCGTTTTCGTTTAGATCGTTATCCCACGGCCCCCACTCAAACGCCCCGCTGGGCCCAAACAGCGCGATCACGGGCACGTCGTTAGCCGCGGCTAGGTGCATGATCGCCGTATCCACGCCTATAAACATCGCGGAGCGCTTTGATAGCGCGGCGGTTTGTTTTAGAGTGAGTTTGCTGCCTAGATTTACGGGGCTAGAGGAGCACAGCGCCAGCACGTCGTCCAGCTTTTTTAGCTCGGCGTCGTTGTTGTCGGCCGTTAGCGCGACCCGCACGCCAAGCCCCTCGCAAAAGTCGATGATATGCGCCATAGTTTCGTCGTCCGCGCACTTAAACATCCAGCGACTAGTTAGGTGCACGTGGATAAATTTAGGCGGCAAATTTAGATGGCTGATGCACTCTGGATCAAAATACACGCTCACTTTTTTGCCGCTTGGCTCGTGTCCTAGCGCAGCCAAGGCGTCTAGGTTTCTATCCACGGTGTGGCGCAGACCGCCTATTTTAGGGGCTTTGTGCGTTATTATTTTATTCACGGTCTTGTTTTTGCCCTCAAAGCCCACGATGGTTTTGATTTTAGCGTATTTGGCGACGATGATGCCGCGGTCGCCCGTCGTGGTCTGCACGGCGATGTCGTATTTTTGCTTTTTGATCGCGCGGATAAACTTTAGCTCGCGCCAAAGCCGTTTAAAAAAGCCGACCTCTTTTATGTTTGCGCGGTCGTAGATGTGGATGTTTTGGATGTTCGGGTTGCCTTCGATCATCGCTTCGGTGCCCTTGTTTAGCGCGAAATCTATCTGCGCGTCAGGGTAGATGCGGCGCAGGTTTTCGATGAGCGGAGTCGTGAGCAGCACGTCGCCGATGTTTCTAAATTTCATAACTAGGATTTTGATTTTTTTATCTTTCATTTTACGTACTTCCAAAATGTGTATTGCGCGTAAAGCCTTGCTATCACGTAGCCGCGCCAGCCCTCGCGCCAGCCGCCTTTTAGGAAAAATAGCTTAAAAAACGTCCACGCGGGATTTAAAACGGCCTTAAATTTACTTGATTTTGCGCCCTTTGCGCCCAGGCTCGAGTAGCGATTTTGCTTGGCGATAAACTGCTCGATACTGTCGTAGGCGTAGTGTTTGAAGTGGTTTTTTAGTCTGCCGATTTGATTTTTGGCGGCGGTTAAATTTGCGCCGTTTGCCTGGGTTTGTTCGTCCGTTTTGGCTGCGCTTTTTAAAATGACCTTTTCGTGTATCTCGCGCCCGTCAAATTCCGCCCGCGTCTTGTCAAAAAGTCTAATCGTGTAGTCTGGATAAAGCCCCATATTACGCACTTCTTTACCGAAAAAGATATTTGCGCGAGCTACCTCGTACGCGCAAAACTCGGGGCGCTGCAAAACCTGCAAAATTTCCTCCCTCAGCGGCTCCAAAATCACCTCGTCGCTATCTAGCACGAAAACCCAGCGATTACGCGCTAGATCCACGCCCAGCTGCTTTTGCGCGCTAAATCCCAGCCATTTTTGCTTGTGAAATTTGACGTTTTTAAACCCAGAGCAAATTTGCTCCGTAGCATCCTGCGAGCCGCTATCGACCACGACGACTTCGTCTGCGAATTCGCAGCTTTTTAGCGCCTCGGCGAGGTATTTTTCGCTGTTAAGAGTGAGGATAACGACGCTTAGCATTTATAAATTTCCTCGTTAAAATGCTTAAAGCGTTTATGAAACCAAAAGTACTCGTCCGGCTTCTCGCGTACGGCGGCCTCGGTAGCGTCTGATTGCGCTTGCGTGGCCTTTAGTACGGCGTCTTCTTTATCAAAATCCCTAACGTCGATCGGCGGAAAAAAGCAAATTTCGCTGAGGTTCGCCCCTTTTTCGCGGATAAATGCCGGCACGATGAGCGCGTCTGTTTTTTGCGCGAAAATGCTAACCGCAGGCGTGTGCAGGACTTTTTGTCCGAAAAACTTGACCTCTACGCCTTCCTCTTTTGCGGTGTTTTGATCGACTAGGATGCCCACTAGCCTGTGCGCCTTAACCGCTTTTAAAATTTGCTTGGCGCCGCCCATTTTATCGATTAGCTCGATATCAAAGCGAGTGCGGTTCGCCTCCAAAATGCGCTGCATGACCGCGCTATCAAGAGCGCGCCCGACGATGCTAACGCCGCCGAATTTCGCCGCCATCGACAGCGAAAATAGCTCCCACTGTCCGTAGTGCGCCGTTTGCACGATGATCGGGCGACCCGATGCGAGCGCGTTTTGCAAGATTTGCTCGTTTTTAAATTCGACTTTTTCTAGGATTTTTTCCTTGCTTGCGTTTTGGTTTTTTATAAAATTTACCGCAAATTTGGCGAAGTTGCGGTAGGTGTCTTTTATGATTTGTTCTTTTTGCGCAGCCGTTAGCTCCTCAGCGTAGGCGAAATTTAGATTTGCCCTGATGATTTTGGTATGCTTGGCGTCAAATTTATAAAACAAAAACGCGATAAAATTTAAAAAAGGATTTAGCAAAAACGAGGGCGTAACGGTAAAGATAAATTTAAAAAATCTATAAAGCCAAAGGTAAAATAAATCACGCATCAAGTAGCCTTTTTGCCGCGTTTGCGATAGTCTGCGGCGCGATATCTCGCACGCAAAAGTCGCTTTTGTCTATCTTTTTCGCGTCTATTTTTTTGCCCGCGTCCAGCGTTAAATTTATGGGGCCAGCGTAAGCGTTTCTGCCTGCGGGGCGGTTGCCAAAAAGCGTGATAGAGGGGCGATTTTGCGCCCAAGCTATATGCGTCACGCCGCTATCGTTGCCGATAACAAGGTCGCAGGACGAGATAAAGCTTACGAGCTCTTTTAGGCCCAAATTCAGCGGTTTTGCATTTGAGTTTTTGATCAAATTTATGGCTTTTTTCTCCTCGTTTTCGCCGTTAAAGCAGACGAAAATTTCATTTTGTGGCTCGTTTAGCATGGCGATAACGTCTTTAAATTTATCGTAAATTTTACTCGGTTCGCTAGCAAAGGGCGCTATCAAAATTTTCTTTTTTAAGCTTTGAGATTTACTTTGCGAGGCGCTAAAACAAGGCTGTTTGGCTAAAATTTCATCCTCGCTAAAACTAAATCCCAGCGCAAAAGCCGTAAGTTTTAAATTTCGCAAGATGATATTTTCTGCGTAGTCGCAATTAAATTTATGCCTATAAAATAGCGCCGCAAGCGGTTCTTTGGCGCTAAATTTATCAAATCCGTAACTGTTTTTGCCAAGAAGCTTCGCAACCGCGGCGGATTTGATCAGCCCTTGCAAGTCGATGACGTAGTCAAATTTGCCCTCTTGCTTAGCAGAGGCGATCAGCTGCAAGCTTTTTTTGTATTCGCCGTTTTTTAGCGGTAGCGATACGACGCGCGAAATTTGCGGGCAAAGAAGCAAAATCTCGCTAAATTTAGCATCGGCAAACCACGTAATTTTGGCTTGCGGCAGGTGCTTTTTGATAAACTGCAGCACGGTTGCCGCATGGACGATATCGCCCAAGGCGGAGAGCTTGATAACGGCGATGTTTGGGCTTAAATTTTTACTCATTTACCGCTTTTATAAAGATTTTTAGCTATCATTTTAGGCAAAAATAGCTAAAAAAGGTTTGAAATGGCTAAAAATTATATCTGCGTTTTTGACTGCGAGACGGTGCCGGACGTCGCGCTTTTGCGTAAAATTTACGGGTATGAGGGAAGCGACGCGGAGGTAGCGAGGCAGGCGTTTGCCGCGCAAAAGGCAGCAAGCGGAAGCGAGTTTTTGCCCGTGATGTTTCACCGCGTCGTGGCGATTTCAGCTGTGATGGCGGACGAGTACGGTAAATTTTTACGCGTAAGCACGATGAAGGGCGCAAACGAGCGCGAAATCCTAAATAAATTTATCGGTTTCGTAAACTCGCACAACCCGCGCCTGGTGAGCTTTAACGGGCGAGGCTTTGATCTGCCGATGATTTTAACGCGCGCGATGAGGTACAACGTCTCGTTTCCGAGCTTTTACGAGGTCGAAAACAAGGAGCTTGGCAAGGGCAAATGGGACGGCAACTACCGCGACAGGTACAGCGGCAAATTTCACTTCGATCTGCTCGATCACGTGAGCGAGTTTGGCTCCGTGCGCGGGCTAAAGCTAGATACGCTCTGCGCTAGCTTAAATTTGCCCGGCAAATACGACGTTCACGGCGATCAGGTGATGGAGCTGTTTTTTGACGGCAAGATCGACAAGATCAACGAATACTGCGAAAGCGACGTGCTAAATACCTACTGGCTTTTCCTAAAATACGAGCTTTTGCGCGGAAATTTGACACTTGATGATTATGCGGACGACATCTCGGTGATGAGCGAGTGGCTCGCGGCAAACTGTGCGCAGATGGGCTATACGCCGGTATTTTGCGAGGCGGTCGATCGCGAACTCGTGCGCCTTGAAACGCAAAACTACGAGGATGAGCCGGAGCTTAATGACGACGACGAGCAGGCCGGAGCAGAGGAGTACTACACCGAAGAAAATATGCCCGAGATAAATTTGGACGAGCAGTAAGGACGGGCGCAAATTTAGCGTATTTTACTGCTTTGGCTAAATTTAAACGGCTTGCTTTTGTTAAAGCGTAATTTAATTTCAGCAAGTACCGATAGTTTAATATTTATAAAATAAAAGGACAACTGATGTATAAAAAGATCGTAGCTTTTTCGGCGATATTTGCCTTGCTATTTTCCGGTTGCGCAGAAAAAAGCGCCGGCGTTAAAAAGATAGACGAGATACAAGGGCTTTATGCGTATAACGACGGATACTACGTCGTCGGCGACAAATATAGCTTTAGGCTAAACGAAACGGCAAAAATAGACGAAGCCAGACGCTTTTACGCTAGCGAATTTGCAAATGACATAAAAGACGATTTCGCGTCTATTTGCATATACGGCGACGATAAAAAGATGGTCGGAACATATGTCATTTTTCTTGATAAAAAGCTATTTTCGGATGAGAGATACGCTGCGCTAAAAGCGTCATTTGAGATGTTTGACCCAAACAAAAATATGCAAGGGTCTCAGACTATAAAAAGATTTTTGGAGTCCGGATATATAACCGGTTATTACTACCTAAGCGGAAGTACGGCAAACATAAGCGACGCTAAAAGAAAAGAAATTTTAACCTCGGGTAAATTTCAAAATCCAATCAAAGTATATACGAATGTAGATTGCGAAAAAATAGGCGCAAGCAGCGGCGGTGCGGGGATAGATCTCGGCGGTGCCGCGATGATCGTGGGTTTGCCCGTCGCCAGTGCTGGAATGATAGTGGCTTTTCCCGCCGTATTTGTAGTCGGAGCGGCTTTTTACGGTACTTTTTTCGTAGGTTGGGGGCTTGGATGTTTGCTTGGTTTAGCGCGTTGTTCATAGGACTAGGTTAATTTTATTTGCGAGCTTTGATTTTTAAAATATGCTAAAATAGCGTCAAATCACAAAGGAAAAAACATGAAAATTTTAGTAACCGGAACGGCGGGATTTATCGGATTTCACTTGGCAAACGCCCTGGTAAAAAGAGGCGACGAGGTCGTCGGATACGACGTGATAAACGACTACTACGACGTAAATCTAAAGCTCGCGCGCCTAAAAACGGCGGGCTTTGAGACAAGCGAGATCGATCAAGGCAAGCTGATAGGCTCAAAAACGCAGCCTAATTTAAAATTTATAAAAGCCGATCTAGCCGATACCCAGACGATGAAAGAGCTTTTTGCTAAAGAAAAATTTGACGTAGTGGTAAATTTAGCTGCACAAGCAGGCGTTCGCTACTCACTCATAAATCCGCAAGCCTACATCGACAGCAACGTCACGGGCTTTATGAATATCCTCGAGTGCTGCCGCCACAACCAAACTAAAAATCTAGTCTACGCAAGCTCGAGCTCGGTTTACGGCCTAAACGAAAATATGCCATTTAGCACGCACGAGGGCGTAAATCACCCGATCAGCCTATACGCCGCGACTAAAAAAAGTAACGAAATGATGGCGCATACGTATTCGCATCTATTTGGCGTCCCGACTACGGGACTGCGATTTTTCACCGTTTACGGCCCATGGGGACGCCCTGATATGGCGCTGTTTTTATTCGTAGACGCCGCGCTAAAAGGCAAGAAAATCGACGTCTTTAACTACGGCAAGATGAAGCGCGACTTTACCTACGTGGACGACATCGTAAAAGGCATCATAAAATGCGTCGATAACCCCGCCAAGCCAAATCCCGCGTGGGACGCGAAGCATCCAGATCCAGCCACGTCAAGCGCGCCGTTTAAGGTCTATAATATCGGCAATAATAGCCCTGTCGAGCTTATGGACTACATCAAGGCCGTCGAGCTAAAAATCGGCCGCGAGATAGAAAAAAACTTCCTCCCGCTTCAAGCCGGCGACGTGCCTGCGACATATGCTGATGTAAGCGATTTGGTAGCTGACTTTGACTACAAGCCCGCAACTAGCGTAAATGATGGGGTGGCTAGGTTTATCGAGTGGTACTGCGAGTTTTACGGAGTTAAAATTTGAGATTTTTCGCGCTCTTGCTGGCTGCCTTTTTAAATTTAGCTTCGGCGGCGCAGGATTTGGCTTCGCAGCCTGAAAAGCTCTCGGCATTAAAGGGCGAAAATCTAAGTAGCGCGGTGAGCGCAGATGCCGCTAAAAAAGCCAAATTTGAGCTTTTAAGACTTAGCGAATACAAAGGCCAAAACGTCGGCGGCTGGCTAGCTAGCGAGAAGCTTGACGGCGTGCGCGCCTACTGGGACGGGCGAAATTTGCTATCTAGAAACGGTAAAATTTTAGCCGCGCCAGAGGGCTGGAGCGCGCATTTTCCGTCATTTGCGCTTGACGGCGAGCTTTACACTGCACGGGGCGAATTTGAAAAAATCCAATCGATTGTAATGGATAAAATGCCAAGCGCCACGGAGTGGAGCGAGATTAAATTTTACGTTTTTGACGTACCTGAAGCTGACGGCGGACTTTTAGAGCGGCTTAGCGAGCTTGAAAAATTTATCGCAAAAAACCCGCAAGCCGGACAAAATTTAAAGATAATCAAACAAGTAAAAGTAAAAGATAACGCCGAATTTGAGGCGTTTACCAAGCGTATCGTCGCAAAAGGCGGCGAGGGTGCGGTCGCGCGAGAACCAAACGCGCCATACGAGCGAAAACGAAGCAAAAACGCGCTGAAATACAAAAAATTTAAAGACGCCGAGTGCGAGGTAACGGCGGTAAATGCTGGCACGGGCAAATTTGCGGGTCTCATGGGCTCGGTAACTTGCAAGGCGCTTAGCGCGGCGGGCTCAAACTCGGACGAGCAAAATGACGAGCTTTTGCAGCCCGCTAGCGGAGTAAAATTTAAGATTGGCTCGGGCTTTAGCGACGAAGAGCGCGCAAATCCGCCTAAAATTGGCTCGATAATAACCTACAAATATCAAAATTTAACCGCAAAAGGAGTGCCGAGGTTTCCGGTGTTTTTGCGGGTTAGAGAGGATTAAATTCGGCCGTTTCGGGCAAATTTGCCCGCCGGTCGCTTTGAGGTGGGCGCCGTAAATTTACGCTCGGCGCGTGGTATGGCGGCTAAATTTACGAAGCGCTTTTGGACAAATTTGCCGCTATGATGCTCGCTTGGACTCAAATTTTAAGAATTCTGACGATCTTTTGATTAATTTTGGTTTCTTTTATCGCCTTGATTTGCGCTCTGCCAGCTCAAAAGATACAAATATCGTTTCATTAAAAATTTACATTCAAATTTGCTATGCTCGATGCCCGTTTCAAATTAAATTTAATGCTTAATCTAACCCTACTCGCCGCCGTCCCACTCAGAAATTTCCTTAAAAAATTCGTTTATATTGCAGTTAAAAAGTTTTGAGAGCTTAAAAAGGTGAAGTAGATTAAAGTGCTTGCCGTGGGCGTTATTTTCCATATTTGCGTAAAATCCGCCCGAGGCCTGCCCGATACTTAGAGCCGTCTCGAGCTGGCTTAGATTTCTCTCCTGTCTCATTCTTTTCACATTTGAAGCCACGGTATCAAAAAACTGCTCATTTTCCTCGTCTGTCGTTATCTCAGGTAAATTTAACACGCCCATTCCTATAGAAAAGTTTTCTATAAGTTTATTTCTCATATAATTCTTTATCAACTTGCTATGGCGATTATTCCTATAGCAGTAATTTTTTTAAGGAGCGGATGATGAAAAAAGTTTTAGTGCCATTATTGGTGTTTTTGGGATTTGAAAGTAGCGTTTATGCTTATCAAATTAATGGAATGTATGCAACGCTTTTAGACTACAACTATGAACAAGTTGGTTATCAAATGGGTTATGTTGGATATTACCGCGGTAGCGACAATAAAATATATACCGTTTTTTTTGGAAATAATTATTGTGAATACTAAATTGTAGTTTTATTTTAAGCCCCTCCAGTTATTTGTTTTGATATAATTCCACAAACTAAAAAGCAAAAAGGCAAACAATGAAAATTTTAATAACAGGCGGAGCCGGCTACATCGGCTCTCACGTGCTAAAGGCGCTTTTAAAACAAGGCGGTCACGAGATAACGGTCGTGGATAATCTCTGCAAAGGCACGACAAAAGCGCTTGACGCGCTTGAAAAAATCGGAAAATTTAAGTTCGTAAAGGCAAATTTGGAAGATGATTTGACGCAAATTTTCGCCGAGGGCAAATTTGACGCAATTATCCATTTTGCCGCATTTATCGAGGTTTTTGAAAGCACTCAGGAGCCGCTAAAATACTATCTAAACAACACCGCAAACGTAGCTAAAATTTTAACCTATTGCAAAGAATACGGCGTAAATAAATTTATATTTAGCTCCACTGCTGCCGTTTACGGCGAGCCAGAATTCGGCGAGGTCGACGAACAAACCGCTGCAAATCCGATAAATCCGTACGGCCGAAGCAAGCTAATGAGCGAGTGGATCATCAAAGACTACGCCGCTTCAAATGAAAAATTCAAATTTGCGATTTTGCGGTACTTTAACGTCGCGGGTGCCGACGAGGAGGGGCTCATCGGGCAAAACTATCCAAACGCCACGCACTTAATCAAAGTCGCGACGCAGACGGCTCTAGGCAAACGCGAAAGCATGGGAATTTTCGGTAGCGACTATCCGACCGCAGACGGCACCTGCGTGAGGGACTACATCCACGTGAGCGACCTAGCAGACGCGCATCTAAGCGCGCTGGAATACCTAAACGAGCATGAAAAAAGTGAGACCTTTAACGTCGGCTACGGACGCGGCTTTAGCGTAAAAGAGGTTATAGAAACGGCTAAAAAAGTAAGCGGGATTGATTTTAAAGTAATTAGCGCGCCTCGCAGAGAGGGCGACCCCGCACGCCTCATCGCGAAGCCGGGAAAGATAAGAAAATTAACCAACTGGCGGCCTAGGAGAGAGGATCTCGCGCTAATCATAAAAACCGCGCTTGAGTGGGAGAAAAGGCTGTGAGGATCGCAGTCGTAGGCACGGGCTACGTGGGGCTAGTTAGCGGCGCGTGCCTAGCTAAAATGGGCAACGACGTCATATGCGTGGACGTGGACGAAGCTAAGATAAACGCCCTAAATAGCGGCGTCATACCGATCTATGAGCCCGGACTTTCTGAAATCGTGGCCGAGTGCAGGGCAAACGGCGCGCTCAAATTTAGCGTCGATATAAAAGAAGCCTTGGCGCATGCTAGCGTGCTATTTATCGCGGTGGGTACGCCTATGGGCGCGGACGGACAGGCCGATCTGCGCTACGTGCTAGAAGTCGCAAAAAGCATCGGGCAAAATTTAACATCGCCGCTAATCGTCGTGGATAAATCAACCGTCCCAGTGGGTACGGCGCAAAAGGTAACCGAAGTGATCGCTAGCGAGCTAAAAAAGAGAAACCTGGACGTCAAATTTGAAGTCGTCTCCAACCCCGAGTTTTTAAAAGAGGGCGCGGCGGTCGAGGACTTTTTAAAGCCCGATCGCGTCGTAGTGGGCGCTAGCAGCGAGTGGGGACAAAGCGTCATGCGCGAGCTTTATGCGCCCTTTATGAAAAATCACGACCGCTTTATCGCTATGGACGTGAAGTCTGCCGAGATGACCAAATACGCCGCAAACGCGATGCTAGCGACTAAAATCAGCTTTATAAACGAGATCGCGGGCATCTGCGAGCGCGTGGGAGCGGACGTAAATTTGGTGCGAAAAGGCATCGGCAGCGACTCTCGCATCGGTTATAGCTTCATATATCCGGGCTGCGGATACGGCGGTAGCTGCTTTCCAAAAGACGTCGAGGCGCTCATCTACACCGCTAGGCAAAACGGCTTTGAGCCGAAGGTTTTAAGTGCGGTGGAGGCCAGAAACGCGGCGCAAAAAACGGTGCTTTTTGAAAAAATTTCGGCATTTTTCGGCGGAAATTTGAGCGGCAAAACGGTGGCGATTTGGGGGCTAGCGTTTAAACCAAACACAGACGATATGCGCGAGGCTAGCTCGCTAGTGCTCATAAAAGCGCTAGAAAACGCGGGCGCAAACGTCGTCGCCTACGATCCAAAAGCCGCAAATGAAGCCAAAAAATATCTACCTAACTCAAATTTAAAATTCGCCCCAAACAAATACGACGCACTAAACGGCGCCGACGCGCTCGCGCTCGTGACCGAGTGGAGCGAGTTTAGGTCGCCTGATTTTATGGAGATGAAACAGCGGCTAAAAAACGCCGTGATCTTTGACGGTCGCAATCAATACGACGCCAAAAATCTGGCAAATTTAGGCTTTAAGTATTTCCAAATAGGAGTGAAATCATGAGGAAAATTTTGCTTTTTATCGCGGCTTTCGCGCTGCCGCTTGCGCTTTTTGCAGGCGAAAGTGCGGCAAAAACCGAGGAAAATATTTTCGAGCTACCTATCTCAAAGATGCCGCCTGATTATTTTAAATACGAAGTCGTGTTTTTTAAAGAGATGCAAATCGACTGCAACTTCGCCTTTTTGCTCGGCGGAAAGCTCGAGGAAAAAGAGGACGCGCGCGGGATTTATTACGAATTTATCGGCGGCGACGAGCTAGCGCAAACGATGGTGCTCTGCAAGGACGGAAAGAAAAATAGGCGAGTTTATTATGAGTTCACTCAAATTTTACCGGGCGTTAGCCCTATTAAAATCATAACTCCGCAAGGCGTAGGCGCGGAAATAAGAGTGTATGAACGCGTAAAAACGATAGAATCAAAAAAACTAAAAAGGAAAAATAAATGAAAATAGCCGTTATCGGACTAGGATACGTCGGGTTGCCTTTGGCGGCGGCGTTTAGCGAGAAATACGAAGTCACGGGCTTTGACGTAAACGCTGCCCGCATAGAGGAGCTAAAAAGCGGATATGATCGCACGCTAGAACTAAGCAGCGAACAGATGAAAAAAGCGATAGAAAACGGTATGAAATTTAGCCTAAATTTAGACGATATAAAGGATTGTAATTTCTTTATCGTTACCGTTCCGACGCCGATAGATAAAAACAAACGCCCGGACCTAACGCCGGTTGTAAAAGCCACGCAAAGCGTCGCAAAGGTGCTAAAAAAGGGCGATATCGTCGTGTATGAAAGCACGGTGTATCCAGGCGTTACGGAGGAGATTTGCGTGCCACTGCTGGAGCAAAGCGGGCTTAAATTTAACGAGGACTTTTTCTGCGGATACTCGCCGGAGCGCATAAATCCGGGCGATAAAGAGCACACCGTAACTAAAATCAAAAAAATCACTAGCGGCTCGACGCCCGAAATCGCCCAAAAGGTCGACGAGGTCTACCGCTCGATTATTACGGCTGGCACGCATAAAGCGCCTACCATCAAGGTCGCCGAGGCCGCCAAAGTCATCGAAAACACGCAGCGCGATATAAACATCGCCTTTATGAACGAGCTTGCGATGATATTTAACAAGATGAACATCGACACGAACGCCGTTTTGCAGGCGGCAGGCACGAAGTGGAATTTCTTAAATTTCCGTCCCGGGCTAGTGGGCGGCCACTGCATCGGCGTGGATCCTTATTATCTCACGCATAAGGCCCAGGAGCTGGGCTTTCATCCCGAGATGATCCTGGCCGGACGCCGTATAAACGACAATATGGGCAAATACGCCGCCGATCAGGTCGTAAAACTAATGATAAAAAGGGGCGTTTTGATAAATTCGGCTCGCGTTTTGGTGCTTGGGCTTACGTTTAAGGAAAACTGCCCGGATATCCGCAACTCGCGCGTGATAGACGTGATCGAGGAGCTTAGGGATTTTGGTTGCCGCGTAGACGTCTACGATCCGTGGGCGGACGAAGCGGAGGTCAAGCGCGAATACGGCTTGACGCCTCTAAAAAGATTTGATGAGGCTGACTACGACTGCGTCGTGATCGCCGTCGCTCACGATAAATTTAAAGGGTTAAAATTTAGCAAAGCTCTCGTTTACGATATCAAAAACGTTTACGAAAACGCCGACGCAAGGCTGTAATGCTCGTAAATTTGATCAGCTCCATCGTCGTTTTTATCGTCTCGATGGGGATAAATTTTTTCCTCACACCCTACATTTTAAAGAGCCTAGGCAACGAAGCCTACGGCTTTGTCGGGCTGTCTAACGCTATCGTGGCCTACGCTTTAGTCGTAACCGCGGCGATAAACTCCGTTAGCGGCCGCTTCGTCGCTTACGAGTGGCATAGAGACGATGTAAGCGCGGCTAACGCCTACTACTCGTCGGTTCTAGTCGTAAATATCTTTTTTTGCGTTCTTATTTTGTTTGGTGCGGGCATTTTTATCTTAAATTTACAAAGCGTGCTAAACGTGAGCGACGCGCTGCTAGGCGACGTGCGGCTTACTTTCGCGTTTTATTTTATAAATTTTTGCGTCGGGCTTTTTAACGGTGTCATCAGCGTCTCGATGTTTATCAAAAACAAGCTATACATCATCTCCGTTCGCAACGCCGCGTCTAGCGCCATTTTAGCCGCTCTCATCGTAGCGCTTTTTTATTTTTTCAGACCGATGATCGCATATATCGCGATCTCCGCTCTAGTCGCGTCGCTATTTGTTTTTTTTACGAGCGTTTGGGTTTCGCGCCGCATCACGCCCGAGCTTAAATTTAACCCGCGAGAATTTGACTTTACGCGGATAAAAGAGCTTTTGAAATCTGGCGTCTACAATAGCTTTAACGCCTTAAACCGCGTGCTTATGAGCGGTATGGATCTGTTTATCTGCAACATATTTTTAAGCGCTAATTCGACGGGAATTTTAGCCGTTTCAAAGGCGGCTCCGATTATTTTAGAGAGCTTTGTGGCGCAGCTTAGCGCGATATTTGCACCAAAATTCGTCGAGCACTACTCTAAATCAAATTTGACCGCGCTTGTTGCGGAGGCTAAATTTTCGATGCGAGTTACGGCATTTGTCATGAGCGTGCCAGCGGCCATTTTCGTGGCTTTTGGGCGCGAATTTTACATGCTTTGGTTACCGTTTAAAAGCGCGGACGAGATAAGTCTAATCTATAATCTTTCGATGATAACTCTAGTGCCGATTATATTTATCAGCTACGTTTTTTCGCTTTTTAATCTCGACGGCGCGACGAATAAACTAAAACGCCCCGCGATAGCAAACACGATTTTGGGCGCGGGCACGATTTTGGCGCAGATTGCCGTGCTTAAATTTACGCCTTACGGCATTTACGGTATGACGGCCGTCGGCGCCGCGCTTTATTCGGTGCGCATTTTGGGATTTGACCTTATAAACGCTGCGTTAAATTTGAGCCTGCCGCTTACTACTTTTTACGGCGTTTATTTTAAAAATTTAGCCGTTTTCGCAGCCGTTTGCGGACTGTTTTTTTGGCTGCGAAATTTCGTGCAAATTTCAAGCTGGGGCGAATTTGCCGCGTACTCGGCGGTTTTGCTTGCGCTCGGCTACGCCGCGAGCCTGTTTTTGATATTTGACAAAAGAGAGCAGCTAGTAGTGATAAATAAAATCAAATCGAAGTTTAAAAGATGAAAAATTTAGTATTCGTTATTTCGCTAAAAAGCGACGAGGCGCGCAGGCAAAAGCTAAAAGAGCGGTTTAAAAACTACGGCGAATTTAAGCTCGTCGAAGCGACCGACGGTAGAGCAATGAGCGCAAAGGAGTACTACGGCTATGCGCTGTCTAGCCTTGAGGCTTACGGCAGACTGCTAAGCCCGTCCGAGGTCGGTTGCTCGCTCTCTCACGTGCGCGCTTACGAGGAGTTTTTAAAAAGCGACGCCAAATTTGCACTCATCTTAGAAGACGACGTAATCGGAGATGAAAGCGGCATAAAAAAGGCGTTTGAAACGGCTGCTAAGATGGATGCGGGCTCGGCGCTCATTTGCGGCGCGCAAGACGGGCTAGAGGGGCGATTTAGCGCATTTGGCAAAAAGCTGGAGGATGATTTTTGGCTGGTCTCAAAACGCTCTTACGGAACGATCTACCGAGCGGCGGCCTACGTGCTTGATAGGCGCGCGGCGGAAGCGATTTTACAAACGCACGAAAAGGCGCTTTGCGTGGCTGATTTTTGGCGGATTTTGCTTTTACAAAACGGCTTAAAGATGTATTTTAGCGATATTTTCGCGCATCCGACCGATTTAGCAGACTCAAATATCCAAGCCGAGCGGGTGCAAAGAGCGCAGGCAAAAGTCTCGCCGCTAGCTCGTCTAAATAGCTTAAAATATGTCGTCGCAACGCGCTTTGAAGCGGCAATTTTGGGCTATGAGCGGATATTTAAAAGATAAGAAACTAAGCGATTATAAAGCTCAAAATTTATAAAATCAATAATTTTGAAGATTTATTAAATTTTCGCGCATCGATTAAATTTTGGAGAGAGAATGAAGGTTTTATTTATAATTTCGACCCTGCAAGCAGGCGGCGCCGAGCGCGTTATGAGCTTGCTGGCGAGCTATTTTGCGAAATTTCACGACGTAACGCTTTTAAAATTTGACACCAAACCGCCGTTTTACGAGCTAGACGAGAGGATAAAGCTGATCGATCTGCCTTTTCCGATGGTGAAAAAGGGTTTTTTTGCAAATTTAATAAGGCGCGTGAAAAAGTTTTTTTATCAGCGAAATTTGATCAAAAACGGCGGATTTGACGTCGTTATCTCCTCGATGGATAGCACCAATATCAACGTGATTTTGTCGAATTTATTTATCGGTAAGCCGCTTTTTATCAGCGAGCATTCAAGCGCCGATTTTTTCAAAGGGCGCGGCTGGCTGTTTTTACGCCGAGTGCTCTATCCGTTAGCTAGCGGACTCACGGTACTTACGAAAGAAGACTACGAATACTATAGCTTCGTAAAAAATAAAACCGTGATGTACAATCCGATGTTTGAAGCCAAAAAACAGGGCTTGCCGAAGGAAAACATCATCCTTTTCGTCGGTCGTCTCATCTCGCTTAAAGGCTGCGACATATTTTTAAAGGCAATGAGTTTGGTCGATAAAGAGCTTTTAAAAGACTGGAAAATCGTGATAGCGGGCGCTGGCGAAGAGAGGCAAAGACTAGAGCTCATCGCGCATGAGCAACTGCATCTGGATGCCGAATTTATCGGGCAAACGAGCGATGTCGCTTCGCTTTACGAAAGGTCTAAAATTTTAGTCTCAAGCTCCAAAACCGAAGGCTTGCCGAATGTTTTAATCGAGAGCGTATTTTTTAACTGCGCCAGGGTGGCGACTGCTACAAGCGGCGCAAAAGAGCTCATCGAGGACGGCAAGGACGGGTTTTTAGTGCCGATAGACGACGTAAAAGCGCTCGGAAGCAAAATCGAACTCTTGATGCGCGACGAGGAGCTGAGGCAAGAGCTGGTAAAAAACGCCAACGAGCGCAAAAACGCCTTTAAAACCGATCAAATTTATCAAAAGTGGATGGATTTTATCACGCAAAATATAAAGAGCTAAAATGCTAAAAGTAAGCATAATAATCCCGACCTACAACCGTAAAGAGCTTTTTGAAGCCGCCCTAAAAAGCGCGCTGGCTCAAGACTACGAAAATAAAGAAATCATAATCAGCGACGATAACTCAAACGACGGCACGCGCGAGCTCGCGCAAAGTTACGTCGCTAAATTTGACAACGTAAAATACGTCTTAAATCAAACTTACGACCGCGGCCCAAACGGCAATAAAAATAACGGCTTTGATCACGCTAGCGGCGATGCTTTCGTGATACTAGACGACGATGACTTGCTGATAGAAGGCGCCATAAGCAAGATGGCGGCCGTACTAGAGCAGGGGTATGCCAGCGTCTGGGCGAACTGTTATTTTGAGATCGACGGCGAGCCGACGACGAAATTTTCGGGATTTGGACTAAGTAAAAGCGGGGAAATTTCGCCGCAGGACTACTATGACGGCAAGATAACGGGCGAGTTTTTGATAATGTTTCGCCGCGACGCCATCGGTCAGAGGCGCTTTGAAAAGGGGCTTTACGGTAGCGAAAATACGCTTTGGATCTATCTTTTTGACCTTCCTGCTTACTATCTGCACGACGCAGTGCGTATTTACCGCTTTCACCGCAGCGACAGCGTCACGATAAACTCGTTTAAACGCCCGCTTTGCATAATGAAAGGCTACGCGATGACTGCGGAGCTTATTTTGCAAAAGATCGCCGAGAAAAACGCTCAAGCTAGCGCAAATTCGGCCGAGCCGAAATTCCGCGTAAACGACGCTCACATCGCGATCCTATATAAAATGGCGGCGTACTATGCGAAATTTGGCGGCGAATACAAAAAAATGTACGAATATCTTTTTAAAAGTCTCAAATTTAAATTTACAAAAGAAGCGCTTGCGATGCTGATTTTAAGCCCGTTTCCAAAGTCCATGATTTTGTTTTTAACTAAAATTCGCGTTTGGATATACAAAAAAACGCACGGCGAATGAAAAAATTAGCCGTTTTTCTCTACTCGATGGGGCCGGGCGGCGCGGAGCGCGTAGTTTCAAATTTACTTCCCGCTCTGTGCGAAAAATACGAAGTTCATCTCGTTTTAATGAGTGAGGTCGTAGCCTACGAGATACCAAGCGCGGTAAAAATTCACTTCCTTGAGCGCTCGGATCCATACGAAAGCGGCGTAAAAAAGCTTTTTCGTTTGGGACTTTTGTTTCCGTTTCTAGCCTTAAATTATAAAAAACTTTGCGACGATTTGGCTATCGACCTGCATTTTGTCTTAATGAACCGGCCTTGTTATATCGCGCTTTTAGCAAGGATCGCCGGAGTAAAAGGACGCATGGTAATAAGCGAGCGCAGCTGTCCGTCGGTCATCTATAAAAGCGGCCTTAGCGGGCTTGCCAATAGAATTTTAGTTAAGGCGCTTTATCCAAAAGCCGATCTTATCCTTGCTAACGCGCAGGGAAACGCCGATGATCTCGTGCGAAATTTCGGCTGCGACGCCGCAAAAACTAAGGTGCTATATAACGCGGTCGATTTGGCGGCTATAAAAACTCTCGCAAACGAGCCGATAGAGGCTAAATTGAAGCCGTTTTTTCTAAACATCGGGCGTCTTGATAGCGGTAAAAATCAAGCGATGCTAATAAAAATAATCGCAAATTTAAACGACGAGCGCGCGACGCTTGGAATTTTAGGCAAGGGGCCTTTGCAAGGCGAGCTTCAAAATTTGATCGACGAGCTTGGCGTGAGCGAGCGAGTAAAGCTGCTAGGCACGGATAAAAATCCGTTTAAATTTATCAAAAACGCGCAGTGTTTCGTCTGCGCTTCGCGGTTTGAGGGTTTTTCAAACGTACTTCTAGAGGCGCTTGCTTGCGAAAGATTTATCGTCTCCACTGACCACAAAAGCGGCGCTAGAGAGCTTCTGGGCGACGATGAGTACGGCATTTTAACGCCTGTGGATGACGAAAAAGCGATGGAGACTGCGATGAGGCGAGCGCTTGAGGATGAAAAATTAAGGCAAGATTACGAAAAAAGAGCGTACGGCCGCGTAGCAAAATTTGATAAAAACGCCGTCGCGGCACAACTCATAGGATACTTAGAGGGTGAAAATGGCGAGTAAAATTTTAGAATTCCCCGGCAAATTTAAATTTTCAAAGCAAACTTGTTTTTTGATGCTTGCGGCGTTTGTTTTTAGCGTGGTTTGCAGGCTGTATTGGGTGTACTGGGCGGGCGAATACCAGCACTTTTTCTGGAACGATCAGCTCATGATTAGCACTAACGACGGCTACGCCTTTGCCGAGGGCGCGCGCGATATGATAGCGGGCTTTCATCAGCCGAACGACCTTAGCTACTACGGCCGTTCGATGCCGACGCTTACGTATTTTTTGTATCAAATTTTGCCTTTTAACTTTGAGAGTATTTTGCTTTATATGAGCGTGTTTTTTAGCTCGCTTATCGTTATTCCCGTGATTTTGATAGCCAAAGAGTACGAGATGCCAGGCGCGGGCTTTGCGGCGGCGCTGCTAGCTAGCATCGCAAACAGCTACTACAACCGCACGATGGCGGGCTACTACGACACGGATATGCTCACGATCGTGCTGCCTGCGTTTAGCGTCTGGGCGATGATACGCCTCGCGCAGAAAAAAAACGTAAACGACCTCATTTTTATCCCGATTTTTATCCTGATAAACGACTGGTGGTATCCCAGCTCGTATTCGCTAAATTTTGCGATGCTGGGCGCTTTTTTGCTCTATACTTTGATTTTTGATAGGAAAAACGCACTAAATTACGAGGCCGTTATTTTGATGATAGTGGCGCTTACGTATATCGATTTTTACGCTAAAAGCGCGCTTGCGGTCGCGCTTTATCTAGCGATGAGATTTCGTCCGCAGATCTGGGATAAGCGCTTTGTCGCGGCTTGCCTTGCTTTAGCCGTCGCGCTTCTAGGTTTTAGCGGCGGGCTAAATCAAATTTTATTTCAGCTTAAATTTTACGTATTTCGCGGGGTTTCGGAGAGTAGCGAGCCGGTTTTTCATTTTTACAACGTAAATAAAACGATAGTGGAAATGGATGATTTTTCGTTTGAGTTTAACTCGATAAACGCCTTTGCTAAGCGTATCAGCGGGCATATCGCGACATTTGCCTTGTCGCTGGTCGGAGTTGCCGTGCTGTGTCTTAAATTTCGCTCCTTTTTGCTCGCCCTTCCGATGTTGCTGCTTGGATTTTTGGCGCTAAAAGGCGGGCTTAGATTTACTATCTACTCCGTGCCGGCGATGGCGATAGGGTTTGGATATTTCGCGGTTCTTTGCGTGGATTTTTTCAAAAAAAGAAAACTTTTAGATAAATTTTGCGCCGTTTGCTTGGCGATATTTTCGGCGGTTTTATTCGTTTATATTGCGGATTATTACGATTTTTTGGGCGATAAATCATCGTTCTTTTCGTTAAATTTCGACGGCGAGGCGAGCTCTGGCGTATATCTAGCTACGCTTGCGGCGGCGGCGCTTGTTTGCGGGGCGGCTTATTTTACGGTTTCGGGCTTAAACTCGCTCAAAAAACACTCGCTTTTAGAAAAATTTTGCGTCTTTTGTATCGCAGCGCTTTCTTTGATGCCGTGTCTTGAGCACATTTACGTCTATAAGGTCGGCACGGTCTTTGCCAAAAGCGAGGTGGAGAGTCTAGATAAACTACGCAAGACAGCAGGGCGCGAGGACTACGTGCTGGCGTGGTGGGACTACGGCTATCCAATCCGCTACTACGCAGACGTCAAGACCCTCATCGACGGCGGCAAGCACCTAGGCAGGGATAACTTCGCGGTTAGCTTCGCGCTAGCGGCTAATCAACGTATGTCGGCAAATATGGCGCGCCTAGAGGTCGAGTACACCGAGCGAAATTTTAGCGAGAAATTCGGGCTAAATTTGGCGCAGATGATGAAGGACTATAACGCGACTAACGTAAATTCGTTTTTATATTCGTTAAACGACAAGGATTTTCGTCCGCCGCAAAAAACGCGCGAGATTTACTATTATTTACCGGACTCCATGCTTGATATTTTTAGCACCGTTTTGCGTTTTTCAAACCTTGATCTAAACAGCGGCGAGGAGTACGGGGCTATATTTTATCCGGGCAAGCCTTACTCTATAGACGAGGATACGATAAATATCGGCGGAGGTTTTAGCGTATCGGGCGACGCGTCTAAAGTCTATATCGGTGAGCGCGAAATGTCCGTAAATACGTACTTTGAAACAAGTTACGACGAGAAAGACAAGCTAGTCGTCAAAAAACATGAGATGAACGCGGACGGTAAAATTTATCTCATTTTTATGAAAGATTACAGGCGGTTTTTGGTGCTTGACGAAGCGGTGCTAAACTCGGCCTACATACAGCTTTTTGTGCTCGAAAACTACGACAAAGAGCTATTTGAGCCGGTCGTTTTAAACGGCGCGGTTAAAATTTATAGGCTGCTAAGATGAGGGCGGCAAATTTGATCAAGGCGCCGGTGTCCGCTAAATTTGCGATAGAGGTTTTTTAAATGGCAAAATTTGGATTTTTATCTCACGCCGATATGAGCATTTACTTTTTCCGCGCTCCGATAATGCGCGAGCTAAAGCGGCTCGGGCACGAGGTTTTTGCTATCGCTCCGCAGGGCGAGTATACGGATAGGCTAAAAAGCGAGTTTAACTGCGTGACATACGAGCTTGACCGCGCGAGCCTAAATCCTCTAACCGTGCTTGAAAACTCAAAAAAGCTGGCCGAGATTTTACGCGGGCTAAGCTTAGACCTACTGCAAACCTCGGCGCATAAGTCAAACGTATTTGGCACCTTTGCGGCCAAAAAAGCGGGCATAAAGCGTGTGATAAATTTAGTCGAGGGGCTGGGCAGCTTTTATATAGATAACGACCTAAAAACCCGTCTGGTGCGCGCCGCGATCGAGACGCTTTATAAAAAAGCGCTAAAGATGAGCGACGGTTGCGTGTTCGTAAACGAGGCCGATCCTGCGTATTTTCTAGCTCGCGGGCTGATTGCCGAAGAGAAAATTTTTAAGATAAAAAGCGTGGGCGTGGATACGCTCAAATTTGACGAAAGCAGCGTGTCGGCCGCAAATTTGGGCGAAGATCTGCGCGGCAAAAAGATCGTGCTGATGATAGCGCGCGCGATGTGGCACAAGGGCGTGCGCGAGTTTTACGAGGCGGCCGAACTTTTGCGCGGGCGCGATGACTGCGCATTCGTCTTTGCGGGCGAAGGGTTTGAAGGAAACAAAAGTACGGCGGATGCTAAGTTTCTAACTGGCGGCGCGGTGCGGTATCTGGGCGCTAGAGACGACGTGCCGCAGCTTTTAAAGGCTAGCTATCTACTCGCGCTTCCAAGCTACAAAGAGGGCTTTCCGCGAACGGTTTTAGAGGCGATGAGTATGGGCAGAGCAGTCGTGGCTAGCGACGTGGCCGGCTGCAACGAGGCCGTGACGAACGGCTTTAACGGCCTGCTTTGCGAGGCGAAAAACTCGGCCGATCTAGCCGCAAAGATAGAAATTTTACTAAACGACGAAAAGTTGGCCACGCAAATGGGGCGAAACGGGCGAGAACTTGCCGTGCGTGAGTTTGACGAGCGAGCGGTCGCTAGGAAATATATAGAAATTTATAGGAAATTTATCGATGTATAGGGTGTTTTTTAAGAGATTACTGGATATTTGCGGTGCGATTTTTCTCATAGTTTTGACGCTGCCGATCATGGCGGTCGTCGCGGTTTTGATATATTTTAAGGTTAGCCGTGACGTCATTTTTACGCAGGCGCGCCCGGGCTTGCACGCTAAAATTTTTAAAATTTACAAATTTAAAACTATGAGCGACGAGCGCGGCGCGGATGGCGAGCTGTTGCCCGACGAGATGCGACTAGGCGGCATCGGCAAGACTATCCGAAGTCTCAGCCTTGATGAGCTTCCTCAGCTTTTTAACGTGCTAAAAGGCGATATGAGCTTCATCGGACCGCGTCCGCTTTTGGTCGAGTATCTGCCTCTTTACGACGCCGAGCAAGCGACCCGCCACGACGTGAGACCCGGCATCACGGGGCTAGCGCAGGTAAACGGCCGCAACGCGATCAGCTGGGCGGAGAAGTTTAAATTTGACGCTAGATACGTCCGCGAGCTTAGCTTTGCGCTGGACGTTAAAATCGCGATTTTAACGGTGCAAAAGGTGCTAAAACGAAGCGGCGTGAGCAAAGAAGGCATGGCCACGACGGAGAAATTTAATGGCCACAACTAAAATTTACGTTTACGGCTCTAGCGGACACGGAGCCGTCGTCGCGGACGTAGCAAGAGCGTGCGGATACGGCGAGGTCGTGTTTTTGGACGATGCTAAATTTGACGGCAAAAACGTGCTCAAATTTGATCCGAACTTAGAAAAGGCGGACGTGATCGTGGCTATCGGAGATAATAAAATCAGACGCATCCTGCAAGAAAGAGTAAAAAACGCGGGCTTTGGCGTAGTAAATTTGATCCATCCAAGCGCGGTAGTAAGCGCTAGCGCGCGAATAGGCGAGGGCGCGGTCGTAATGCCGCACGCCGTCATAAACGCGCGCGCTAGAGTAGGCGAGGGTTCGATAATAAACACTGGCGCGATCATAGAGCATGACTGCGAGATCGGCGATTTTGCCCACGTTAGCCCAAACGCGGCGTTAGCAGGCGGCGTAATCGTGGGCGCAAATACGCACGTGGGTATCGGCGCTTGCGTCATCCAATGCATAAAAATCGGCGCAAACTGCATCATCGGAGCGGGTAGCGTCGTGGTACGAGATATCGCAGACGGTAGCGTCGCCTACGGCAATCCCGCTAAAGTTAGGCGAAATTTGAGCTAAATTTGAGAGCCAAAATAGCTCTCGTCAAATTTGCGCTCGCAACGACAAAAATCGCCGCAAACTAGAAAATAGATAAAAGTTGGCCCTATCTCTAGCCGCATCAAATTTGCCGTTTTGAAATACATTTTGACGCAAAATTTAACAAAATCCCCATTTTCTACCCTCTAAAAGCGACTTTAAACGAGTTTTTATAAAAATATTTAGATTTTAAGTGCTACAATGCGTAAATTTCTTTAAGGAATAATAATGCAAAGAATTTTCCTAAGTCCGCCGCACATGAGCGGCAAAGAGCAAGAGTACATAAACGAGGTTTTTAAGAGCAACTATATCGCGCCGCTTGGCGAATACGTGAATAAATTTGAAGCGAGCGTCTCAAGCTACGCGGGCGCGCCAGATGCTTTGGCGCTAAATTCCGGCACGTCGGCGATCCACTTGGCGCTAAGGGTGCTAGGTATCGGTGCGGGAGACGTGGTGCTAGCCTCTACGTTTACCTTTATGGCGTCCGTTAGCCCGATACTCTATCAAGGCGCTACGCCTGTTTTTGTCGATAGCGACGAAAGCTGGAATCTAAGCCCCGAGCTACTAAAAAAGGCGATTGCAAATTCGCCTAAAAAGCCAAAAGCGCTCGTCGTCACGCACCTTTACGGGCAAGCTGCGAAAATGCGCGAAATTTGCGAGATTTGTGCGAATGAAAACATCGCCGTCGTCGAGGACGCGGCCGAGGCGCTGGGCGGTTTTTTGAACGGCAAAGCGCTGGGTACGTTCGGACGGCTGGGCGCGTATAGCTTTAACGGTAACAAAATCATCACCACAAGCGGCGGCGGCATGCTAGTTGGCGAAAAAGAGCTCGTCGAGAAGGCGAGATTTTATAGCACCCAAGCTAGAGAGCCGTTTTTGCACTACGAGCATAAAGACTACGGCTACAACTACCGCCTAAGCAACGTCCTAGGCGCGATAGGAACGGCGCAGATGGAGGTGCTCGAGCAGCGCGTGATAAAAAAACGCGAAATTTTTGAAAAGTACAAAAAAGAGCTTCCTGAGCTTGAGTTTATGCCTGAAACCCTAAATTCCCGCGGCAACCGCTGGCTAACGACCGCGCTGTTTAAAGAAAAAGGCGCGCATCTACGCGTGATAGAGGCGCTTGCGAAGGAAAATATAGAAAGCCGTCCGCTTTGGAAACCGATGCACATGCAGCCGGTGTTTGAGGGGGCGCTAGCGTTTACGGACGGCACTAGCGAGGAGATGTTTGCGCGCGGTATCTGCCTGCCTAGCGGCACGGCGACGGGGGACGAGGAGTTCGCGCGAGTAGTAAAAATCGTAAAGGAAAATTTATAAATGTTTAAGGCGACGAAGCTAAAGCGGCTTGCGTTTTTTCTGGGCTTTGACGTCGCGATATTCGTCGCGTCGTTTTATCTAGCGTATTTGCTTAGATTTAGCGGCGTGCTGCCTGATTATTTTAGAGGCGGACTGGTCGCGGGCTGCGCTACGATGGTGGTTTTAAAGCTATTTTTCATGTGGCTTTTTAAAATTTACAAGGTGCCGTGGAGATTTTTCGGACTAAATGAGGCGAGGAAAATTTTCCTCGTTCATCTTTGCGCGATTGTCTGCTTTTGGATCGTTTATTTTGCGGCGCCTAGTCTTTTTAACCCGTTTCCGCGAAGCGTGATTTTTATCGACGCCGTTATCTCGTGCCTGCTAATCGGAAATTTAAGGATCGCCAAGCGCATGTTTTTAGACTTTTCTAAAAAGCCGCACACGGGCGAGCCTTGCGTCGTTATCGGCGCCACGTCAAAGGCGCTTCACGTTTTAAAGGGGCTTAGGCAGGGCTATATCGATCTATATGCCGTGGGCGTGGTAGACGGCAGGAGCGATCTAGTCGGCACTTACTGCGACGGATTTTTAGTGCAACCAAAGAGCGAAATCTCAAATTTGATCAAAGAGTACAACGTAAAAACCGCTATTATCGCGCTAGCGCTCGGGCAAGACGAGCTGGCGGAGCTTTTTGACGAGCTTACGGCTTACGGTATCCGCGATATCAAGATTTTTTCTATGTTTGGTACCGGTAAGGACGCTATCAAAGATATCTCGATCGAGGATCTGCTAGCTAGAAAGCCAAAAGACCTAGATAGCAGCGCGGTGGAGAAATTTTTAGGCGGTAAGGTCGTTTTGGTTACGGGCGCGGGCGGCAGTATCGGTAGCGAAATTTGTAAGCAATGCCTAAAATTCGGCGTTAGCAAGCTAATCATGATCGATCACAGCGAGTTTAATCTCTATAAAATCGGCGAGATAACTCACAGCGACAAAACCGTGAGCAAAATGATAAATATCGTAAACGAGGATGATCTGCGCGCGGTATTTGAGGAGTTTAAACCGCAGATCGCGATCCATGCCGCAGCCTATAAGCACGTGCCGCTTTGCGAAGCAAACCCTAAAGCCGCGGTCGTAAATAACATAATCGGCACTAAAATTTTGATCGATTTATCTATCGAATACGGCGTTAGCAAGGTCGTGATGATCTCATCCGATAAAGCTGTGCGCCCGACAAACATCATGGGCGCGACTAAACGTGTGTGCGAGCTTTACGCGCTAAACTCGAATTTGCCGTCTAAAACCGAGATCGTCGCGGTGCGCTTCGGTAACGTTCTAGGCTCTAGCGGCAGCGTAATACCGAAATTTAAAGAGCAAATCGAAAACAACAAGCCGCTAACCGTTACGCACCCTGATATCACGAGGTACTTTATGCTAGTTTCCGAGGCCTGTCAGCTCGTGCTTCAGGCCGCCTCGATCGCAAAGGGCGGCGAGCTTTTCGTGCTTGATATGGGCGAGCCGATAAAAATCGCCGATCTAGCTAAAAAGATGCTGATTTTATCAAACAAGGAGCATCTGGGCGTCGAATTTGTCGGCCTTCGCCCGGGAGAGAAGCTTTACGAGGAGCTTTTAATCAATAAAGACGACGTAAAAACCGAGTTTCAGTCTATTTTCGTGACGCACTCGGGCGAATACGACGTGGCTAAACTAAACGAGCAAATCGAAAATTTAACGCACGCGGACGACGTCGCGGCAGCGCTCAAAGAGATCGTACCGGAGTTTAATCACGCGCTAAATAAGGAATAAATTTGACGCTGCAAGATATACAGAGGTTTTCAGAGTTAAGATACAAGGCTAGAGCCTATATATGCTATCTTTTTAGTAAAAATTTACCAAACAGGCTGCCGGGGGTAAATGCCGAGTCGATAAAAAGCGGCTTTGATAAAATGGTGCACGAGATAGAGGGTTTTGACGCGTTTTACGTACTTGACGCAAACGGCGTGCAAATAGGCGACACTGTAAGCCTAAACGAAAAATATAAAGCCGGCGGCGGCGAAAACTGCAACAATAAGTCTTATTATTACACCGCGGTGCGCGAAAAGCGCTGCGTGCTAAGCGACCCGTACCCGTCCTCGCTAACTGGCGAACTGTGCGTGACGGCGTCCACTCCGATATATGACGATAAAGGGGAGCTAAAATTCGTCGCGTGTATCGACGTTTCGCTAGAAAATATCCTAACCATCGTCTCTCACGGTAAGATAGAGAGCTACTTCGGCAAATTTCTAAAAGTCGTTTACGCCGCGTTTTCGGTCGCGCTTTTTACCATAGCCTTGTTTTTGTTCGCCGACGCGCTCAAGGGGCTTTTGGCTAACGATCTTTTAAATATCGAAGTAGAAAAGATGTTTGAGCACACGATCGTGCTGACGCTGGCGCTTGCGATCTTTGATCTGGTTAAAGCGATATTTGAAGAAGAGGTGCTGGGTAAAAGCAAGCGCAATGAAGATATGGAAAACAAAACGATGATTAGATTTATCGGATCGATCATCATCGCGCTTGCGATCGAGGCGCTAATGCTCGTGTTTAAATTTGCTATCACGGCGCCAGATCACATCATAAACGCGATCTATCTCATCGGCGGCGTCGCGATATTGATGATCGCGCTTAGCATCTATCTTTTTGCTACCAAGCAAAGGAGCTCGCATTGATCGGCATCATCGACTACGGAGCGGGAAATTTAAGAAGCGTTTTAAACGCGTTTGAGAGTTTAAATTTAAAGGCGCGGCTGGCGGTTCGCGGCGAGGAGCTGGGTAAATTTGATAAGATTATTTTGCCAGGAGTCGGAGCTTTTGGCGAAGCGATGGATAAGCTAAAAGATAGAGATTTTATCCCCGCGATAAAAGAAGCCGTAGCTGGCGGAAAGCCGTTTTTGGGCATTTGCCTGGGTATGCAGCTACTTTTTGAGCAAAGCGAGGAGTTTGGCGTAAACGAGGGACTCGGGCTCGTAAAAGGACGAGTGGTTAAATTTGACCCGTCCAAATTTGACGCGCCGCTAAAGGTGCCTCACACGGGGTGGAATACCATAAATTTTACCAAGCAAACGCCGATAAATAAGGATCTGGCTGCTAGCGAGTATCTATACTTCGTGCACTCTTATCACGTAGTTTGCGAGGACGATGCGGCGCTTGGCTTTAGCGAATACGGCTATAAATTCGTAAGCGCGGTGCATAAAGATAACATTTGGGGCTTTCAGCCGCACCCCGAAAAGAGCTATGAGACGGGACTAAAAATTTTACGAAATTTCGGAGAAATGTGATGGAAATTTTCCCTGCGATAGATTTAAAAGATGGCAAGGCGGTTCGGCTTTTTAAAGGTGAGATGAGTAGCGCCAAAATCTACTCGGACGCGCCGTGGGAGCTAGCCAAAAGGTTTGAAGATATGGGCGCAAAGTGGCTTCATGTCGTGGATCTTAACGGGGCGTTTGCGGGAGAAGCGGTAAATCTAAAAACCGTAGAAAAGATCGCAAAAGCCGCAAATTTACAAATCCAAATCGGCGGCGGGATACGCGATGAGGCGAGAATAAAAAGCTACCTTGATAGCGGCATAACGCGCGTTATCTTGGGCTCGGTAGCGCTAAAAGATCCAAATTTTACTAAAGAAATGGCGCAAAAATACCGCGTCGCCGTCGGCATAGACGCCAAAGACGGCTTAGTCGCCGTGCAAGGCTGGGCGGAGGTGTCGCAGATGAGGGCGACCGAGCTAGCGAGCAAATTTGCCGGAGCCGGAGTCGAAGCGATAATCTGCACCGACATCTCAAAAGACGGAACTCTTAGCGGCGTAAACGTTGAGTTTACCTCGCAAATCGCAAAGGCAAGCGGCATAAATACGATCGCAAGCGGCGGCGTAAAAGATATAGAGGATATCGAGGCGCTAATGCGCGCGAGAGACGTTTACGGAGCGATCGTGGGTAAGGCGTACTACGAAGGGACGCTCGATCTAAAAGAGGCCTTTAAACTGGGCCGATAAATTTTTAAAGTAAATTTAAATATAAAATTTGCTAGAATTGGACATTTTTTAAAAAAGGATGCGATTGTGAAAATACTAGTAGTCGACGACAGCTCTACTATGAGAAGAATTATAAAAAACACCCTACAAAGGCTCGGACATCAAGAAATTTTGGAGGCCGAGCACGGAGTCGAAGCATGGCAAATTTTGGGTCAGCACAGCGATATAAACGTGCTTATTACCGACTGGAATATGCCTGAGATGAACGGCCTTGAACTCGTAAAAAAGGTCCGCGCCGAGCAAAAATACGTCGATATGCCTATCATCATGGTAACGACCGAGGGCGGTAAAGCCGAGGTCATCACCGCGCTAAAAGCAGGGGTCAATAACTACATCGTAAAGCCGTTTACGCCGCAAGTTTTAAAAGAAAAACTTGAAGACGTCTTGGGCTAAAAGAGCGTAAATTTGAAAGATAAATTTTACGAGCTTGAAGTTCTTTGCTCGCAGGAGCTTCGCGAGCTTTTTGAAGATCTTGTTTTTTCTTTGGGCGTTACTTGCACGCAGGAGACTGTCGGCGGGTTTATCGTCCGAGACGAAGACGAGCTAGACGAAGTGGAATTTGGCCTACGAGAATACGCAAAATCTCTGCAAAATGCGCTTGGTCGCGAGATCGAATTTAAGATAACAAAAAGCCAAAAAGAAAATAAAGACTGGCTAAACGAATACAAAAAAAACGTTAGACCGATAGAAATCGGTAAATTTTACATCCACCCAAGCTGGGAAGAGTCTAAAAGCGGGTTTGAAAACATTATCATCGACCCCGCTCTTGCCTTTGGTTCGGGTCACCACGAGAGTACGAGCGCTTGTATAGAGTATCTGCAAAAATACGCCGCAAACGGCATGAGCGCGCTTGACGTGGGTTGCGGAAGCGGGATACTAAGCATCGCTCTAGCAAAACTAGGTTGCGCCACGGATGCCTGCGATACCGACGAACAAGCAGTGCAAAGCTCGCAGAAAAACGCCGAGCTAAACGGGGTTAAATTTAACCAAATTTGGACCGGTTCGGTGGCAAATTTGGATAAAAAATACGATGTCGTCGTCGCAAACATCATCGCCGACGTGATACTAATGCTAAAAAATGATTTGATAAATTTGCTAAAAGAGGACTCGTATCTCGTTTTAGCAGGCGTTTTGGATAAATACGAAACGCGAATTTTAGAGGCTTTTTCGTCGCTTAAGCTGGTAGAAAACCAAACTAAAAACGAGTGGAAAAGCTTCGTATTTCAAAAAGCGTAAAATAATTTAAGGAACATAATGGATAACAGAAAAAACGATGATAAAAATTTAAATAACGGCGGAAACGGCTTTTTTAATAAAAATCCGATTATGATTTTCGCGATTTTCGCAGTAGTCGTCGTGCTGGTGTTTAAGGGGCTAAGCGGCGACGTAGACGGTATGTCGATAACCGGACAAAGCGTGGTAACTGCTAAAAATTTATCGTATTCTGATATAAAAGAGATGATAAAAAATAAACAAGTCGCAAAGGTCGGCATCTCTGAAACCTCGATAAAAGCCGTGGATAACGGCGGTGCGGTCTATACGGCAAAGAGGGTGGGCGACCCTACTTTGGTTCCTCTTTTAGAGGAGCAAAAGATTCCTTACGGAGCCTATAGCGAGACGAATTGGTTTACCGAGATGATTTTCTCGTGGGTGCTTCCTATTTTTATTTTCTTTGGGATTTGGATGTTTTTGGCTAGCCGTATGCAGCGAAACATGGGTGGCGGAATCCTTGGAATGGGCAGCTCCAAAAAGCTCGTAAACTCGGAAAAACCGAAGGTTAAATTTACCGACGTAGCGGGCGTGCAGGAGGCTAAAGAGGAAGTCAAGGAAATCGTGGATTTTCTAAAGCATCCGGATAGATATATAAATTTGGGCGCCAAAATCCCAAAAGGCGTGCTTTTGGTGGGGCCTCCCGGCACCGGTAAGACCTTGCTGGCAAAAGCCGTCGCGGGCGAAGCGGACGTGCCGTTTTTCTCGGTTTCGGGATCGAGCTTTATAGAGATGTTCGTCGGCGTGGGCGCTAGCCGCGTGAGGGATCTTTTTGAAAATGCAAAAAAAGAAGCTCCGGCGATCGTCTTTATAGACGAGATCGACGCCATCGGCAAGAGCCGCGCAGCTAGCGGCATGATCGGCGGAAACGACGAGCGCGAGCAGACGCTAAACCAGCTTTTAGCCGAGATGGACGGCTTTAGCTCGGATGCATCGCCCGTTATCGTGCTTGCCGCGACGAACCGTCCCGAGGTGCTTGACGCTGCGCTTTTAAGGCCGGGTAGATTTGACAGGCAGGTGCTTGTCGATAAGCCCGATTTTAAAGGTAGGATCGAAATTTTACGCGTGCACATGAAAGATATCAAGCTTGATCATAGCGTCAGTATTGAGGATATCGCGCGCATGACGGCGGGCCTTGCGGGTGCGGATCTGGCAAACATCATAAACGAAGCCGCGCTACTAGCTGGCAGAAAAGAAAAAGGCAAAGTGGAGCAGGCTGATTTGCTAGAGGCCGTCGAACGTGCGATCGCGGGTCTTGAGAAAAAATCTCGCCGCATAAATCCGAAAGAAAAGCGCATCGTGGCCTATCACGAGAGCGGACACGCGCTCATAGCAGAGACTACCAAAGGCGCAAACAGAGTCACCAAGGTATCAATCATACCGCGCGGACTTGCGGCACTTGGCTACACGCTTCATACGCCTGAAGAGAATAAATTTATGATGCAGCGCCACGAGCTGATGGCTGAAGTGGATGTGCTTTTAGCCGGACGCGCGGCAGAAGAGGTCTTTATAAAAGAGATCTCAACTGGTGCGGGCAACGACCTAGAGCGAGCGACCGATATACTTCGCTCGATGATCTCGATATACGGCATGAGCGATATCGCAGGACTTATGGTGCTTGAAAAGCGCCGCAGTACTTTCCTAGCCGGCGGTCAGGCCGATAGGGACTATAGCGACAAGACGGCGGAAAAAGTGGACGAATTTATTAAAACCACACTTGATGAGCGCTATAAACACGTGCTTGAGACGCTAAGAACTTACGGCGACGCGATAGAAAAGATGGTTGAGGCGCTTTACGAAGAGGAAACTATCGAGGGCGCAAAGGTTAGAGAGATCATCGCAAACTACGAAAAAGAGCGCGGTCTGCCTAGTAGGCTCGTAAATTTAGAAGACAAAGAGGAACAAGCGTAAAGATATGCAAAACGTCGGGCTAATCGCAAAACAGGGCTACAAATACGTTTTCGTTTTAGGGCTTTTGCTTTTGCTTGCGCTGGTTTTGGGCGTATGTCAAATTTTATTTTTCGCGCTTTTTGCGCTTTGCGTATTTTGGTTTAGAAACCCGGAGCGAGCGCTAGGCAGCGACGATGCATACGCCGTACTTAGTCCGATCGACGGTAAGATAAAAAGTATAGATAAAATTTACTATTTTGACACGCAGTGCGTAGCCATAACTATCCGTAAGGGCGTGTTTGACCCGGGTGCGCTCAGAGCTCCTTGCGATATGGAGCTTTTAGAGGCCAAACAAAGGCACGGACTGTTTTTGTGTAATGCTATGGAAGCTTCTAAAAATTTAAACGAGCGAGCCTTGTTCGTCTGTAAAAACTCAAATAATAAATTTGCGATCCGCGTCATCGCAGGGCCTCTTAGCAAAGGCATTTCTTTTGAAAATTTTAGCCGACTAAAAGCGGGCAGGAGATTTGGCTTTTTAAGTAGCGGCGAGGTGATTTTGATACTACCCGCAAATACTCGAATAAGCGTCAGCGTAGGCGAAAATGTCGCGAGTGCGGGCATTTTAGGGTTTTTTAGCTATGAGGAAAAAGATGCAAGACAATCAGCATAAACTTCAGTTAATGTACATTTTGCCAAATTTATTCACGGCTGCTTCGGCTTTTTTGGGTATCATTAGCATCATTGCTTCCGTGCGCGGCTATATCGCGGCTAGCGCAGGGCTGGACGATGAAGCTAACGGCTATTTTTTCAAAGCCATTATCTACATAGTTTTATCGCTATTTTTGGACGGACTTGACGGACGCGTAGCGAGACTAACTAAAACCACGTCCAAATTCGGCGTAGAGTTTGATAGTCTTGCAGACGTCATAGCTTTCGGCGTAGCGCCGGCGATGCTTTTTTATTTTACGGTCGGGCATAGCTTCGGGCGTTTGGGTTCGCTAGTAGCCGCGCTGTTCGTGGTTTTTGGCGCTATTAGACTTGCACGGTTTAACGTAATGACCGGCACCTACGAACCGTCCGTTTTTATCGGCCTTCCGATACCTACGGCCGCGATCGTTTCGGCATTTTGGGTCGGGCTAAGCTTAGAATACGACTTTACAAGAAGCGCCGAGTGGTTTTTGATGTTTTTGCAAATTTTGCTTTCGGTCTTGATGGTGAGCAATATCCGCTACCCGAGCTTTAAAAAAGTAGATCTTAAAAGGGCCGATTTTTTGCGCATCTTAGTCGGACTTACGGTTGCGTTTTCGGCTATTTACGTTTGCCCCATCGAAGCGGTTACGACTTTAATGAGCGTTTATGTTTCTTACGGTATAATCCGCTATGTTTTTATGAGATTTAAAAACAAAAAAATCCAAAAGGAGAGCGAATGAACGGCAATGTCAAATTTAACGCATTTTTCTCTCTACTTCTGCTGCTGCGCTAAGCAGCGACTCTTTCACACCCTAATAATCAAATTTAACCACACAAACTAAAACTCTAAAAAAGGATAAGAAATGAACGAAAATAAAATTATAATATTTGACACTACGCTTCGCGACGGCGAGCAAAGTCCCGGCGCCTCGATGAATACCGAGGAAAAAATCCGTATCGCGCGCCAGCTAGAGCGCCTAAATGTAGACGTCATGGAGGTCGGCTTTGCGGCGGCTAGCAGGGGCGATTTTGACGCGATACATCAGATCGCTAAACAAGCCTCAAACGCCTCTATCTGTTCGCTCGCCCGCGCCGTGGACGGCGATATAAAGGCTGCGGGAGAGGCTATTGCGCCTGCTAAAAACAGACGGATTCACACCTTTATCGCCACAAGCCCGATCCATATGGAGTTTAAGCTAAAAATGTCTCCCGACGAAGTAATCAGACGCGCAGTAAAAGCCGTAGAATACGCCAAAACGTTTTGCGACGACGTGGAGTTTAGCTGCGAGGACGCATGCAGGAGCGAGATGAGCTTTTTAAAAGAAATTTGCGACGCCGCTATAAACGCCGGAGCAAAAACGATCAACATCCCAGATACCGTGGGGTATCTATATCCCGAGGAGATTACCGCTCGCATAGGAGAAATGGTTAAATTTATAAACGGTCGCGCAGTCGTCTCCGTGCATAATCACAACGACCTAGGTCTAGCTACGGCAAACTCGCTAGCCGCGATAAAAGCGGGCGCCAGGCAGGTCGAGTGTACGCTAAACGGTATCGGTGAGCGTGCGGGAAATGCCGCGCTTGAAGAGATCGTGATGGCGATAAAGACGCGTAGCGACGTATTCGCGCCGCTTTATACGGACATAGTTTATAAAGAAATTTATCCTAGCTCGCGCCTGCTAGCGGGTATCATCGGTATCGAGCCGCAGCCAAACAAAGCCATCGTCGGCAAAAACGCCTTCGCTCACGAAAGCGGCATCCACCAAGACGGCGTGCTAAAACACAAAGAAACCTACGAAATCATCAGCGCCGAGAGCATCGGGCTGGATAAAAACTCGCTCGTGCTTGGCAAACACTCGGGTCGCCACGCCTTTAAAGATAAGCTAATTAGCCTTGGTTTTGAGCTCGAAGATAGCGCGCTAAACGAGGCGTTTGAGAAATTTAAGGCGCTAGCGGATAAGAAAAAAGAGATATTTGACGACGATTTGCGCGCGCTGGTAACTAGCGAGATCATCAAGATCCCCGAAGTTTTCGAGTTTTTGACGCTAACGCAAAGCAGCTGCAACAAAGGCTTAAGCAGTGCTGCTATCACGCTTCGCCACGCAGACGAGATCAAGAGCGACGCGGCGCTTGGCAACGGTACGGCGGACGCGATATTTAAGGTCATCGACCGTCTAAGCGGCATAAACGGCGTACTAAAAGACTATAAGGTAAACGCCGTTTCGCAAGGCAAAGACGCGCTGGCAAACGTCGTAGTAAAGGTCGAATTTGACGGCAAAACCGTCATCGGACACGGCCTTGATATCGATACGATGACGGCGAGCGCTAAAGCGTACGTGGGCGCGCTAAACAGCTACGTTAAAATTAGCGCCTCGAAGTAAATCAGTCGTTTTTGCGGGGGCGGCGCGGCGAATTTAGGGCTAAATTCGGGCATTAAATTCGTAAATTTAGCCTTTAAATTTACTCATAAATTTAAGCGTAACTTGAGCGGACGGCTCGTAGCAAAATTACCCCGAGCTAAATTTGGGATTTTGATTTAAAGCCAAAATTTAGCCGCCCAAACCGACTGCGATAAATTTTATATCAAACCGCTTCCGTTTTGCGGCGGGTAAAATCTAGCTTTGATTTCGAGCGGATTTTGCTCGGTGCGCAAATTTAAATCCCCCGCATTTACCGCCGCGCCGTTAAAATTTGCTATAATCTAGCCAAATTTTCAAAGGAGAAAATATGAAAAAAATTGCGTTTTTGTTGATGATTATCGGGGCGTTTGCGTTTGCTAAAAGCGAGGAAGCGCCGCAAAAATCTGCGCCAAAGCAGCTTGAGATGGTGCTGATCCTAGATAAATCAGGCTCCATGAGCGGGCTTGAGAGCGATACGATCGGCGGCTTTAACTCTATGATCGACAAGCAAAAAGAAGCCGGCGTTGACGCAAAGGTAACTACGGTGCTTTTTGATACGCATTTTAGGACGTTGCACGATAGAGTAGATATCAAAAAGGTTGAGAATCTAACCGCAAAAGACTATGTCGCTAGCGGCAATACCGCGCTGCTAGACGCAGTCGGCGAAACGATAAATAAAATCTCAAAAGTCGAGGACATCTACGCTAAAAACAGAGCCGTGCTTTTCGTCATCATCACCGACGGGCAAGAAAACTCGAGTAAGGAGTACTCAAAGGCGCAGATCAAAAAAATGATAAGCGATAAGCAGGAAAAATACGACTGGGAGTTTATATTTTTGGGAGCGAACATCGATGCGGCTAGCGAGGCCGAGAGTATCGGCATACAGCGTTCAAATGCCGTTAAATATCAAAATAGCAGCGAAGGCGTGCAGAAAAACTTTGAGGCTGCGGCCGAGATGTCTAAAGATATGGCGATGGATAAAAAATCAAGCTCGAAGTGGCGCGAAAAGGTGCTTGAGGATAAGTAAAATTTGACTTTAGCGCGGCTTAGTGCCGTGCTTAAATTTGCGGTTGTTTTTTAAATCGCTAGTCGTAGCGCAAAGCCAGCGGAGTGTAAATTTGACGAGGCGAGTTGTTTTTGCTTTCGTCAAATTTAATAAAGCCGCTTCGCTTCGGCGCTTCAAATTTATAAAAATTATTCGGGCGAATTTGCGACGAGTTTATCGCCCGCATAAAACTACTTTTTTAGTTTCTCGTAATCAATCATAAAATCAACGAATTTGCTTTTAAAATTCGGATCTTTTATCAGCCCGTATTGTATCGTCGCAGCTTCGATATTATCGATCTCTTGATATAGGTGTCCGAGCGCCACTCGGCTTTCCATCGCGTTTGGATCGGTGAGCTTGGATAGCTCCAAAAGCGCGGTTGCGTTTTGCGGGTGGTTTGAGCCGATGGCAGCTACGGCTGCTAGAAACAGCGTGCCCGCGTCGTTTATCTTAAACTCGTCGATTATGCGGTTGTAGATCTGATAGCTCTCTTCAAAATCGTTCGTGAAAATGTCGATATAAGCTAGCGTCTGGAGCAAGTCGGCGTTATTGGCATCTTGTTTTAGTAGCGCTTTTAACTTCTGGCGTTCGTAGTTTAGTAGGCCCGAGATTTGCAAAAGCTTGATGTACTGCTCTTTGATGATGTTTGCGCCGTGATAAAACGCCGCGTCGTTTAGCCGTTTGTCGTGGAAGTAAATTTGAATCTGCTCGACGTATTTTTTGATGCCTTCATCCTTGTAGTTTGCGATAAAATCAAGGATATTAGCTACGATATCTTCAGGCAGCTTAGCCTTTAAAATTTGCGTCTTTTTAGCAAACTCTGCACCCTTGTCGGTCATCTTTGCGATTATCGCGTCAAAGGCTAAATTTAGCGCGGTCTCTTCCTTATCTTCTTCTAGCCAGCGCATTAAAGCGCCGCTATTATTTGCTATGAGCGCCATCAGAGCCTGGCTAACGGGCGCGTCTTTTGAGCTAGAGTCGTGGTCGAGATTTTCTGAAATTTCTTGTAGTAGTTTAGCGTTATCCACTGCATTTATATCGTTTGCGATAGCGCCTAGTACGCCTGCTAGGTGGTTCGTCGGGTCTAGATGGTAGCTCATGATAAAGTGCTTTGCCGCCATGCTAAAGTTGCCAAGCTGCGCGTAGCTAAGCGCTAGGTCGTAGTGTAAAACCGAGTGTTCTGGATAGAGCGAGATGAGCGAGGCGAACTGCGCGTTGGCCTGCTTTAGCTTGTAGTTTAGGGCGTTTGCGATGGCTGATGAGAGCTCTAAATTTACCTTTGAGAGCGCGCCGCTAGCGTTTAGGTAGTTGCCAGCCGCGCTTGCATCGTCCAAAAACAGGCTCACGCCGCCTTTTCTTATGTAGTTTATCGTTTGGTTCGGGTCAAATACCTTGTAAGGCGCGAAGTAAAACAGCGTCTCGTAGCGCTTGGTTTTATCGAAAAACAGGTCGTTTTTAAAGTGCGCTTGAGCTAAATTTACGTCAAAAAGCTCGGGATTTAGTATCGTTTTTATAGGGAAATTCGCGTTTAAAAACAGTGGATCCTCGTGAAATACGGCCTTTATTTCATTTGTCGCGGCCTCAAATTTACCGTCTTTTAGGTTGATGATGGCTATCATCGAGTTTATTTTATTTGAGTCGCCGCCCTTGCTCAGCGCTAAATTTAGCTTATTTCTAGCTTTTTCGTATTGCCCGAGTCTTGCATAAAGCATACCCAGCGCCAGATCTGCGTCAAATTCCTTTTGCGCTTCTAGTTTTTTTATCGCTTCGGCATCGTCGCCGATAAAGCTTAAAATTTTAGCCGAGAGGTAGTCGTAGCGGTCTTTATAGTAGCCGTTTTCGGCGTGCGAGAGAGCCGCTAGAGCCTCGACGTACTGGCCTTTATAGTAGTTTATTAGCGCGTAGTAGTAGTTGTATAGCGGAGAGTCTGCCTCCTTATACAAAAACGAATTAGCGAGATTTATATAATAGTTAAAATTTTGCTCGTTTTTTAGTTCTAGCGAGCTAACCGCGGCGTTTATGGCGCTAACGGCGACGTTTTCGTCGTTTGCGATCGCTTTTTTAAAGCTTTCTAGCGCGTCTTCGAATTTACCTTGCCTCATCTGCGAGACGCCAAGATTGTAGTTTGAGAGGCTTTGGTTGTAGACGGCGATATTTTCGTATATTTTCAACGCTTCGAATTTATTGCCCTTTTCGTAGAGTAAATTTGCCTTAGCGATCATGTCGTCGATCTTTGAGCTACCGAATTTTTGCGACTCGTAGCGCTCCTCGATATCTTTTACGATCTGTTTTTCGTCTATGGGCGGCTTTTTTTCGCCTCTAAAAACGAAAAACAAAACTACGGCTATGATGGTGACGAGCGCGCCTGCCGTCCCGCCGATGATAAAAAGCTTTTTCTTGCTTTTTTTAGTCTCTTCTTGTGCCTCTTGCGGTGGCTCTTCTTGGACGACGGGTTCTAGCTCGTCAAGCGAGACTAAGCCGTCTTCTTGGCTATTATTCGGTTCGTCTAAGGAGCTTGTCTCGGGGCTTTGCTCTTCGTCTATGTCTTCAAGGATTACTACGTTTTCGTCGTCGTTTTGCGCCACTACATATACCTTTTAAGAACTTCGGGGATCTCGATGCTACCGTCTGCTTTTTGGTAGTTTTCCATTATCGCTATGAGCGTCCTGCCTACGGCTAGGCTCGAGCCGTTTAGGGTGTTTACCAGAGCGTTTTTCTTGCCGTCTTTGTAGCGGATTTTAGCCCTGCGCGCTTGGAAGTCGCGGGTATTTGAGACCGAGCTTATCTCGCGGTATTTATTTTGTCCGGGTAGCCAGACCTCGAGGTCTATCGTCTTTGCCGCGCTAAAGCCCAGATCTCCGCTACAAAGCAGCATGTGGCGGTGCGGCAGCTCAAGGCTAGTTAGCAAGTCGCTGGCGCACGCTACCATCTCGTCTAACATCTGCGCGCTTTGTTCTGGAGTCGTGATAGCTACTAGCTCGACCTTTTCAAACTGATGTTGGCGTATCATGCCGCGCGTATCGCGTCCGGCGGAGCCTGCTTCTTTGCGGAAGCACGCCGAGTAGCAAGTCATCTTTATCGGCAGGCTCTCTACAGGCAAAATTTCGTCGTTATAAAGATTAGTCACCGGCACTTCGCTAGTGGGTATCAGATACAAATCCTCGTCACGCACTTTATAGAGATCTTCTTCAAATTTAGGTAGTTGTCCGGTGCCGTAGAGCGTATTTGAGCTAACCAAAAACGGCACGTTAACCAGCTCAAAGCCGCGCGCGCTGTTAAAGTCTATCATGTAATTAACCAGCGCTCTACTAAGCCTTGCTCCCATACCCTTTAGCACGCAAAAGCGCGAGCCTGAAAGCTTAACTCCGCGCTCGAAATCAAGCCAGCCTAAGCTCTCGCCAAGCTCGTAGTGTTCCTTTGGCGTAAAGTCAAATTTTGTCGGTTCCAGCACCGTTTTTACGCAGACGTTGCCATCCTCATCGGTGCCAAACGGCACATCGTCGTCGGTGATATTTGGCACGCAGCTTGCGATGTTTTCTAGTTTTTCCTCGTATGCGCGCACGATATCGGCGGCGTCGCCCATCGCCGTTTTGTTTAAATTTAGCTCGTTTTTTAGCTCGTCCGTGTTCTCGCCGTTTCTGGCCTTTATGCCTAGCTCCTTGCTTTTGGCGTTTTGGATCGCTTGGAAATTTTCTAGGGCTTGGCGCTTTGCTTTTAGCTCGTTAAACGTCGTCAAAAGCTCGTTTAAAACCTCGGGCTTTACGTTTTTTCCTTGTAATTTTTTTACGAACTCGTCGTAGCGCGTGTCGAGTAGTTTTAGATTTATCATTTTTATCCTTTACACTATAAACATAACTTTAGCAAATATCACAATGATCGCCGCCGCCGTAAACGCAAACGGGTGGATATTGCCTAACGGACTAGGGCGTTTTAGTATAAATTTACATGTGAGATTGGTCGCTACGGCCGCAAATATGAGCAGTGCCAAGATAACCTTTATCATAAAGACGATTTGTAAATTCGACTCAAAATATCCGCCCGCTTTCGAGCCGACCCAGCTACTCATCATCATGCCGCCCGTTAGCACCAAAAGCAGCACGCAAAGCGGCATGATTTTTATCGCGACGCCTGAGATGGCTTGCTGCGCTTTTTGCGCTATTTCTGCGGGTAGTTTGGCCTTGGCCCTTGAAAAAATAATCACGTCGAAAAATAAAAATCCGACGAAAATGATAGCGCAGATTAGGTGAATAAGCTGCGCGTAAGGGTAGATTGCTTGCATTTTTTTCCTTTAAAATTTATTTGTATATGCCTGTTGCGGCGCGTATTTTTTCCATTATCGGCGCTGCGACGGCTCGCGCTTTTTTGGCGCCCTCGTTTAAAATTTCATCCACTTCGCCAGCGTGATTTAGATAATAATCAAATTTGCCTCTCGCGTCCGCAAAATAGTCCCAAACCAGCTCGTTTAGATACATCTTAAAGTGTCCGTGCCCTTCGCCGCCGCGCTCATACCGCGCTTGCAGTGCTTTTTGTCTGTCCTCGTCAAGGAATAATTTAGCGATATTATAGACGTTGCAGTTTTGCCACTGCTTAGGCGCTTCAAGCGGCTCCGAGGTCGTCACGATGCTTGAGATTTGCTTTTTTAGCTCTTTGGCGCCGGCGAAAATATCAACCGTGTTGCCGTAGCTTTTGCTCATTTTCGCGCCGTCTGTGCCGGGCACGGTAGCTACGTTTTCATCGACTTTGTACTCCGGCAAGACGAAGATTTCGCCGTGCTCGTTGTTAAATTTGATCGCGATGTCGCGCGCGATCTCGACGTGCTGGATCTGATCCTTGCCCACGGGCACGACCTGCGCGCCGTATAGCAGGATATCGGCCGCCATCAAAACCGGGTAGCTAAAAAGCCCGTGATGTGAGGTTAAGCCCTTTGCGACCTTGTCCTTGTAGCTGTGCGCGCGCTCGAGCAGGCCCATAGGCGTGTATTGGCTCAGTATCCAGTAGAGCTCTAAAACCTCTTTTACGTCGCTTTGCACCCAAAATACGCTCTTTTGCGGATCGATACCCAGCGATAAAAATGCGCTTGCAGCCTCATAGGTGTTTTGTTTTAGTTTCCCAGCGTCGGCGACCGAGGTCATGGCGTGGTAGTTTGCGATAAACATAAACATCTCGTTTCGCCCCTGCGCCTCAACCATTTGTTTGATGGAGGCGAAGTAGTTGCCTAGGTGTAGTTTGCCGCTTGGTTGCAAACCTGTTAGTACTCTCATTTTTCTCTCTTTCTCTTGTCTTGCGCGTTGTCTTTTGCGCGCTTTTTGCGGATTTCGTTAAAATTTGACTCGATAGGCTACATGCCTTATCTTCGTCAAATTTTAACTTCAAAGCCACAAAAAATCATCGCAAAATACTGCCGCTTCAAAATTTGCATTAAATCATACAAAATTTGTAATCTGCTAAATTTTAAAAATTCATTTATCTTTTTTGCGCTAAATTTTGCAATTCGTCAAATTTAGACTCAAATTTTTAACTCGCTTAAAATTTGACGTTTGCCGCTCAAATTTAAAAATAGAAATTTAAAGCCGCAAATTTTAAAATTTACGCTCAAATTTCAACCTAAAATTTACTTAATCTTTTTTTATTTTTTCTAAAATCTCTTTTGCGACTTGCTCTAGTCCTTTGCCTTCGACGTCGATTATGAGATCGGCGACGCTTTTATACATCTTTTTCCTCTCGTCAAAAAGTTTTTTAGCCGCGTTTAGATCACGCAAAAGCGGGCGTTTGGCGTAGTGCATCTGCGCTTCGCCACTCTCGTCGATTCGCTTTAAAATCGCTTCAAAACTTGATTTTAGATAGATGATTTTGCCGATTTTTTTAAGGCCTTTAGCCTTTGCAAAGCCGCCGCCCGCCGCGATTACCGAGGATTTTACGTTTTTGGCTAGCTTTTTAGCGAGTTTTGCCTCGCATTTTCTAAAATACTCTTCGCCTTTTTTCTCGAAAATCTCTTTAACTTTTAAATTTTGCTCGCTTTCGATCAACTCGTCGGTGTCTAAAAACAGTTTGCCCGTTTTTTTCGCGATGTGCCTAGCTACCGTGCCTTTGCCCACGCCCATAAAGCCGATAAAAACTAGATTTTTACTCACTTTTTCCCTCGTTTTCCTCGTCCGAGCCGCTACGATTTTTAGGTATCAGCACGATCGGAGTGCCAGATAGATCAAATTTTTCGCGTAGCTTGTTCGTTAGATAACGCTTGTAGCTAAAGTGCAGGGCGCGCGGACGGTTCATCACGAGCGCGATTTTAGGCGGCGCGAAACCAAACTGCACCGCGTAGTAAATTTTCACGCTTTTGCCCTTTTCGCGCGGTATCGGGTGTGCTTTTACCGCCTCTTCGATGGCTTCGTTTAGCCTTGCGGTTTGGATTTTTTGCGTATAGTTTTTATAAACTTCTAAAATCAACGGGTAAATTTTATGCACCCTTTTGCCGCCTAGAGCCGAAACGCTGATGATCGGCGCGTAGGCGAGAAATTTAAATTTATCCCTGATCTCGCGACTAAATTTATCAAAATCTTCCTCGCTTTTGTCCCATTTGTTTAGCACGATTATGACGCCGAGCTCAAATTTAGCCGCAAGGCCCGCGATACGCTCGTCAAGCTCGGTTAGCGGTTCGGAGCTATCAAGCACCAAAAGCGCGATGTCGGCGAGCTCGAGCGCGGACTCGGTGCGGTTTAGCGCGTATCTTTCGATGCCTTCTATCTTGCCGCGTTTTCTGATGCCCGCGGTATCGACGAACTCAAAAATCCTATCCTCATAGACGAAAGTCTCGTTTACCGGGTCTATCGTCGTGCCGGCTATATCGCTTACTACCGCGCGAGATTCTTTTACGAGCGCGTTTAGCAGCGAGCTTTTGCCGACGTTTACGCGTCCGATGATGCCTACTTGGATATTTTTGCGTTCATAATCCTCGCGGGCTGAAATTTCCCTAACCACCTCGCCGTCGTCGCCCAAATTTTCCAAAAACTCGTCCAGATCCTCGCTGACGTCGGGCTTGATCTCGTCTTTTAGCTGTTTATAGATCCAGTCTGCCAGCTCGTCGATGCCAGCGTTATGGCTGACTGAGATGGCAAAGCTCATTTTTGCACCGAAATTTGCAAACTCGTAGCTTCGTAGCTCGTCTTTTTTGCTGTCTATTTTGTTGATTACGAGTGCGGTCGGTAAATTTAGCTTTAAAAGCGCGTAGTATAGGGCTTTGTCCTCGTCGCTAGGCATCATTTTGCCGTCGACCAAAAATATGACGGCGTCCGAGCTTCTAGCTTCGGCTAGGGTTTTTGCCTTGACGTTTTTAAAGAGCTCGCTACTGTCGTCTAGCCCGCCGCTGTCGATCAAAACGCAGCTTTTGTCATAAATTTCTATAATCGTTTTGTTCGTATCTCGCGTCGTACCGCTAACGTCGCTGGTGATGGCTATACGTCTGCCGGCTAGGCGGTTAAAGAGCGAGCTTTTGCCGACATTTGGCTTGCCGACTAAAATTATCTTTTGCAAAATTTTCCCTTAAAAATCCCGTTAAATTTGCGGCCGACTTCGCCGCTTAAAATCCCGATTATACAAATTTTTTGCTTACATTGTTTATAAATTTAAGCCGTTTTGCATTACAATACGCCTAAATTTAAAGGAAAAATTTTGTTTCGCAGATACGTTTTGCACCATTTGGGCGCTTATTATATGATCATCGCGTGTATGTTTTTTGCCGCCGTCGGAGGCTTTGCGAAGGTTTTAAGCGAGCAGATGCCCAGTATCGAGGTCGTGTTTTTTAGAAATGCCGTGGGGCTTGCTATCGTGCTTTATGCGATTTACAAAAGGCCGCCTACGCGCCAAAAAGGCGGGCAGCTTTTGGTGCTGATGTTTCGCGGATTTATCGGTACGATCGCGCTTTTTGCACTTTTTTACAACATCGCTCACATAAATTTGGGCGCGGCTTATACTTTTCAAAAAACCAGCCCCATTTTCACGGCGATTTTTGCGGCGATTTTCTTAAAAGAAGCTCTTAGCAAAAAGGGCTGGGGCGCGATATTTCTAGGCTTTGTCGGCATACTTTTTATCATCCAGCCAAATTTAGGCATTAACAAAACCGACTGGCTTGGGCTTTGGAGCGGCGTGGGGGCGGCGCTTGCGATGCTTAGCGTCAGAACTCTTCGCAAAAGCTACGACACGAGCGTTATCGTGCTTAGCTTTATGGCTTGGGGGACGGCTCTGCCGATGCTTTTGATGGGCGTTGCGGAGTGGGTCAAATTTGAGCCTTTAGACTTCTTGCTTTCGCCGTTTGTGGCGCCCGATTTTAAAGGCGTGATCCTTATCGTGCTAATGGGGCTTGCGGGCTATTTTTTCCAGTTTTATATGACGAAAGCGTATGCGGCGAGCAAAAAGGCGGGCTCGGTCGCCGCGGTAAGCTATATGGACGTCGTATTTTCGCTAGTCGTGGGCTTTTTTATGGGTGATACGCTACCTAACGCGGCGGCGTTTTTCGGGATATTTTTGGTTATTTTTAGCGGAATTTTAGTAGCGCGCGAAAGATAGGCAAAATTTACGGCAAACGGCGTGCGTTTAGCAAGCTTTAAGCTCGCTAAATTTAATCAAACAATGCCGCCTGCGCGCCGCAAGCTCGCTAAAAGCTATAAACTAGGCCCGCGCTTATTTGCATCATCGCAGGGTATCTAGGCTGCGCTTTAAACGTCCGATCAAACGTCGCAAACGCCCTTAAATTTTTAGCGATCTCGTAGCCTAGTCTAGCCGTTATCTCGTTTTGGCGGTAGGTTTTATCGTCCGCGCGCTTTAACTTATACTTCGTAGTGCCTAAAAGCATTCCTAAATTTAGCCTTTTTATCTTCGTATCAAACGCCGCGTAATACGTCCTTGCGTCGCGCTCGTATATCACGTCGCCTTCTTCGAAAAATACGATTTGATCGCCGGCTAAATTCATACTTCCCCAGCCTACGCTTTTGCCCGATTTTACGTAAGCCAAGGTAAGCTTGGAGCCCTCTAAAACGCCGTAAATTTTAGCCTCCGCCAAACTTCCGTCGCCGCTTTGTTTTCTCTCGTCGCTTCTTGCGTAGTGTAGCATCCAGCCTAGCTTCATCTCGCCCGCGCCGCTTTGAAAGCCACCGCTTTCGTAAGATATTTTGCCGCCTAGCGCGCTAAATAGCTCGCTAGCGTAAAGCGCGTAAATTTTAACCGATGCGCCGCCTTGTTTATACGTGGCTCCCGCGTTAAAAATCCCTCGCCCCTCGTTTAGCTTCGTAAAGCCCCACATTTCCTTTAAATAAGCCCTTCCGCGCCTTTTAGAATAGCTTGCGTCAAGGAGTAAATTAGGCGCTGCTTCGCTTGTTACCCGCACGCCGTCTTGGATCTTGCTCGACCAGTCGTTTATCATTTCAAATCGCCCGATTTTTAGGGTATTTAGGCCGTCGTCGTAGCCCAAAAACAGCTGCGATAAAAGCGCCCTGTCGCCCTCGTAAATTCGCTCCGTGCTATCGCCCTTGCCGTGCAGCGTGCGGTAGTTTCTATCGCCTTCATAGATCGGCACGCTACCGCGCCCGCCGATGCCAAATTTTAGCGCGTCTAGGAAGCTAAGCTCGTAATTTAGCGCCGCTGAGCCCACCAGCCAAGAAGTGTCGTTAAAATACGTCGTTTTAGTCCCGCTAATTACCCGTCTAGTTTCGCTGTAAGCGCCTATTTCTCCGCTAAATTTAGAGCCCTGTAAGAGCGTTTCCAGCGGCGAAGCGCACAAATTTAAAACCGTGAAATTTAAAGCCGCGAAGGCTGCGAATTTTGCTATTTTTTTCATTATGACCCTTAAAAAAACGTCGATTTTACAAGAGTAATTCTTAAAATTTAGCAACAATGAGCTATAATCTTCGCAAAAAGGAGAGGCGATGATACTAATAGCGGGACCTTGCGTCATAGAAAGCGAGCAGCTCGTTTTTGACGTGGCAAAAAGGCTAGTTAAATTTAATGAAGATAAGCGGATAGATTTTTATTTCAAATCAAGCTTTGACAAGGCAAATCGCACGAGTATAAGCTCGTTTCGCGGGCCAGGGCTTCAGAAGGGTTGCGAAATTTTAGCCAAGGTAAAAAAGGAATTCGGCTTTAAAATTTTAACCGATATCCACGAGAGCTACCAGGCTGCACCCGTAGGCGAAGTGGCCGACGTGCTGCAAATCCCGGCGTTTTTGTGCCGCCAGACCGATCTGCTCGTGGCCGCGGCTAAGACAAAAGCGGTGGTAAATATCAAAAAAGGGCAGTTTTTAGCCGCATCTGCGATGAAGCACTCGGTGAAAAAAGTGCTAGAAACGCGCGGCGTAAAGGGCGAGGGATACGAGGTCGCTAAACAAAACGGAGTGTGGCTAACGGAGCGAGGCAGCACGTTTGGCTACGGAAATTTAGTCGTAGATATGCGAAATTTGGTGCTAATGCGCGAATTTGCGCCCGTGATTTTCGACGCGACGCATAGCGTGCAGATGCCAAGCGCTCTTGGCGAAAAAAGCGGCGGTGACGCGAGATTCGTGCCGTATTTGGCGCGTGCGGCGGCGGCTGCGGGCGTGGACGGATTTTTCTATGAGACGCACGTAAATCCTTGCGAGGCGCTTTGCGACGGGCCGAATATGTTAAATTTGGACGAACTAGACGCGAATATCGCTCAAATTTTTAAGATAAAAGACGCCCTAGGCGATGCAAACTAAGGGCTTTTTGTGGGTGCTAGGCGGCGCGGTCGCCGAATGCGGCTGGGCGTACGGGCTAAAACACGCCTCAAGTGCGCCGGAGATCGCGCTAACTGCGATGCTCGTTTGCGTTAGTTTTACGTCGTTTATAATCGCTATGAAATACCTGCCTATTAGCATCACGTATACCGTGTTTGTGGGGCTTGGGGCGTTTTTTGTGGTGATCGCCGAGATCGTGAGCGAATTTCGCGCGAGCGGTCAGACGCCGGATTTATTGCGGCTATTTTTCATAGCGACGCTGATCGCGGGCGTGTTGGGGCTAAAAAGGCTAAAATCTTGATGCACGTTTTAGCTCTTTTGGCGGCCGGGTGCTGCGAGGTTTTTGGCGTATTTTTTCTAACCAAATTTCAAAAAAGCATCGGCGTGAAAAAGGCGGCGAATTTTTTGATTTTGGTCGCAAATTTCGCCCTTTCGCTCTGGCTTTTGAGCTACGCGATGCAGGCGATGGCGATGTCGGTGGCGTACGCGATTTGGACGGGTATCGGAGCGATCGGAGCCGTGGGCGTCGGAGTGGTTTTTAACGGCGAAAAAATGAGCGCGCAAAAGGTGTTTTACCTATCGCTAATAACGCTAAGTGCGGTAATGTTAAAGATAATTTAAGGGGCAAATTTGGAGGTAGTAGAGCAGGTCACGTCGCGAGATAAGACCATCGTAAAAACAGGCCTCATAGGCATAGCGGCAAATGCCATTTTAGCGGCTATAAAGGCGGCCCTTGGCTTTGCTAGCGGTTCGATCGCTATCATTTTAGACGCGGTAAATAACCTAAGCGACGCGCTCTCGTCGGTCATCACCATCGTTGGCATAAAAATAGCCGAGAAAAACCCTGACAAAGAGCACCCATTTGGCTACGGTAGAGTAGAGTATCTAACGGCTATCGTTATAGGCGTGATCATACTTTATACAGGCGGCACCTCCGTCGTCGAGTCGGCTAAAAAGATCATCTCGCCAAGTGCCCCAAACTACGACACTATCTCGCTTATTTTGATCGCCGTTTTGGTTGTGGTCAAATTTGCGCTTGGGCTTTACACGCAAAGGGTCGGACAAAGGGTAAATTCCGACTCGCTCATAGCAAGCGGAGTGGACGCGAAATTTGACGCTCTCATCTCGCTTGGCACGCTTTTGGCGGCTTTAGTCTTTGTGTTTTTTGGCGTTAGCCTTGAGGCATATCTTGGCGTAACCATATCTCTACTTCTTATCAAAGCGGCACTTGAAATTTTACGTGACGCGATAGATAAAATTTTAGGCGCAAGGATGCCTAACAGCGACAGCTCGCAAATTTATGAGTGCATAGGCTCGTTTGACGGCGTGCTTGGGGCGTATGATCTTATCTTTAACGACTACGGACCAGACAAGAAGCTAGGCAGCGTGCATATAGAAGTGGCGCACGACATGAGCGCAGCGCAGATAGACGCGCTTACTAGACGCATACAAAATGAAATTTTTGCGAAATTTAACATTGTTTTAGATACCATTGGCATCTATGCATTTAACAAAGAGGACAACGCAACAAGGCTAAACGTCGAAAAGATAGTTTTTGGGCACAAATTTATCAAGCAAATGCATGGATTTTACATAAATAAAGAGACAAAAACGATCACGTTTGATATCATCATAGACTTTAACGCGCCAGATAGCTCGGCACTCTACCGCGAAATTTTATCGCAAGTAAGCAGCGCCTACCCTAGCTACAAGGTCATCATCACGCGTGACACGGACTACAACGGATAGAAATTTAAGGAGCAGACATGAAAATAATCGAAGGAAATTTGGCTTTAAAAGGCGGCGAGAAGGTCGCCATAGTGGGCGCGAGGTTTAACCACATCATCACCGATAGGCTGGTCGAGGGCGCGAGGGATGCGTTTTTGCGTCACGGCGGGGACGAGGCAAATTTGAGCCTCATTTTGGTGCCGGGCGCATTTGAGATACCGATGGCGCTCGAAAAGGCGCTAGCTAGCGGCAAATTTGACGCCGTTTGCTGCGTGGGAGCGGTTATCCGCGGCTCTACGCCTCACTTTGACTACGTTAGCGCCGAGACCACCAAGGGCATCGCAAACGTCACGCTAAAGTACGGCAAACCGGTGACCTTTGGCGTACTAACGGTAGATAGCATCGAGCAAGCCATCGAGCGAGCGGGTTCAAAGGCCGGCAACAAGGGCTTTGAGGCGATGACTGGCGTGATCGAGATGCTAAACTTATATAAAAATTTGGAGGCGTAAAATGGCGACTCGTCATCAGGTCAGACAAGCCGTCGTTTCGCTGCTCTACGCGCGCGAAATGGGTAGCTGCGGCGAGGAGTTCGTCGAGGAGTTTTTAGAAGAAAAAAAGATAAGAAACGATCAGAGAAGCCTCGCGCTGTCGCTTTTTCACGGTATCTTGGAGCATGCAGAGGAGCTTGACGCGCTACTAAACGCGCGCCTAAAAGAGTGGAAGATAAACGAGATCGGCAGCATTGAGCGCGCCGTGCTGCGACTGGGGGCGTACGAGATGAAATTTACCCCGACCGATAAGGCCGTCATAATAAACGAGGGCATCGAGCTTGGCAAAGAGCTGGGCGGAGACTCGGCGCCGAAATTTATAAACGGCGTGCTAGACGCGCTAAAGGCCGATCTGTGAAGCTCTGCGTCGCGCTTGATATGAGCTCGAAGCAGGAGTGCTTGCAGCTAGCGGAGCGGCTGGCGGACTTTTCGGATAAAATTTGGCTTAAAGTTGGTCTGCGAGCTTATTTGCGCGATGGAGTGGGATTTGTGGAGGAGCTAAAAAAGCTCGGAAATTTTAAAATTTTTCTCGATCTAAAACTCTACGACATCCCAAACACGATGGCAGACGCCGCCGAGGAGATCGCTAAAATCGGCGTCGATATGATAAACGTGCACGCAAGCAGCGGCAAGCGCGCGATGGCTACGGTGATGGAGCGACTGGACAAGCTCGGTTCGCGCCCGCTAGTGCTCGCGGTCTCTGCGCTAACGAGCTTTGATCAGGCGGAATTTAGCGCGGTTTACGAGCAAAATTTAAGCGACGCCGTGCGTAAATTTAGCGTTATGAGCTACGAAGCGGAGCTTGACGGCATGGTCTGCTCGGCGTTCGAAAGCCGCCTAATCAAGGACGCAACGAGCGCAAAATTTATCACGCTTTGTCCCGGCGTACGGCCGTTTGGCGAGAGCGCGGCAGATCAAAAGCGGGTGGCGGATCTGGGCGTCGCACGCGAAGCGAGGGCTGATTTTATCGTGGTAGGTCGGCCGATCTATCAAAGCGACGATCCGCGCAAAATTTGTGAGCGGATTTTGGATCAAATTTAACGCCTGAGTTCGCGTAAAATTTGGTGAAAAATCATTTTAAGCATGGTTTTCGCGCGCAAGAAATTTTTAATTAAATCATCGCAAAAGCGCGGCTTAAACGGCGAGCCGGCGCGGCAGCGAGATAAATTTTAGCGAGCTTTGTAGCGCGCGAATAAAATTTAAAATTTCATTCGAAGCGGCAAGTTTGGCGGAGCTTAAAAGAAATTTGAGGTAAATTTGAGCGATTTTAAGAAAATCCCATATGTCGGCGAGGCGACAGAGGCGGATCTGCTGGCACTCGGCTACACTGACATCGCTTCGCTAAAGGGTGCGGATCCGGACGAGATGTTTGAGCGCACAAAGGCGCTCGGACGCGGCAGCGACAAGTGCATCCTCTACGTTTACCGCATGGTTTGCTACTACGCAAATACTCCGCACCCGGACAAAGCCAAGCTGAAATGGTGGCTTTGGAAGGATTAAATTTGCAAATTTGACATGCGATAAGCGGTTTAAATTTAAATAAGCAAGCCTGTCTTTGCAAAATCTAGTTTAATGCGCCGCCGTTGAACCTCGTAAATTCGTCGGCTATTTTGCGCGGCTATTTTTCTGCGCAAGAGCGACAGGCGCGAAAATGCAAATTTAAGCAAGATATCAGCGGTATTTAATTATAATGCGGTTTCTTTTTTGTGGACAGATGGGTGAGTGGCCGAAACCACACCCCTGCTAAGGGTGCAGCTTCTAACCGGGGCTCGAGGGTTCAAATCCCTCTCTGTCCGCCACCATACTGTTTTCCCGATTTTTTATATTTATTTCTAGTTTATCTAAATGCCTAAAATACGCTGTTTTAAGCCATATTACGCCTTATTTTATTTAATTCCGGTCTCTAAAAATTGCTATAAGTTCCTTCTTAATACCGCGCTGCTAAGTACATTAGTAAGATTAGAATAAACCAAAAGGCATAATAAATTAAATTTTCAACTGAAAAATAGAATGTATAAATATAAATAGAAAATAAAAAAGAGTTTAATGTTAAGGATATTGAAGAGACTAAAGCTTTTTTGCTACGCTATGGGCGAAAAAATTTAAATTTAAGGCTTAATGGAGCATAATGTAAACATAAGGGGTGTTAAGTTACAACGAGAGCCATGTTCTTGAAAAGTAACGAGCAAAGCGAAGTTAAAAATATCTAAGTTTTCAGGCGAAATTTCCAGCTCGCAAGCTCGCCTAAAAGCGTCGCTTTGAAATATGATAAAAGCTATTTTGGATATAAACGGTTAAGAGATATAAGAGGTAAAGAAGTGGCAAATTAAAACACCAACACTTAACTTCACTTCGCTTGTTACTGCGTCTTAAAAAACTACAAGCGTAGCGAAGTAGAGTAGAAGGGGAGATATATACTAAGTATGTATTGTCTAAATTTTAGGTACTTTCCCAAACTTGGCAACGATAGCGATCGTAGAGATATAAGAGAAAAAGATTTCCTTGCTTTATCTTAAATAGCGTAAATTTAGATATAGTACTAAAACCACACAGGAAAATTTATATCAAAAATTTTCAAAATTTATAAGAGGTCTTATAGGTAGTAGGACGAAGTCTCAACTAAAAATCCGTTTAATTTTAATTGAGTCAGTTATAAATAATTACGCTATAATCCCAAACGCAATCCTAACGGATTAATCTTGGCTTATTA